>JAIVJP010000024.1 GCA_020199975.1 Acidobacteriota bacterium | reverse complement strand
GTCTTCGGAGGCAGTCCCATCACCGTAGAGGCCGTGTCGGAAACTGTCACCGCCTCGGCTGCTGATTGCGGTCGTTACGAAAACTCGATTGCCCCAAACGATGGGACTCGAATGGGCCAGGCCCGGGATCCTGGTCTTCCACTTAACATTGACGCCCTTCTGCCCATCCCAACGTTCCGGAAGGTTGTGTCCTTCAGCTACCCCCGAGGCCCGTTCGCCTCTGAAAGAGGACCAGCGGTCCCTGTTGGACACCTGGGCGGAAAGACCGGCAACACAAAACGGCACCAACGCCAGAGATAAACTCCATTTCAGTTTCATATTCCCTCGTCGGCAGGCCAGACAAGCACCCCAGCGTTGCTGCCCCTCCGGGGACCCGCACTCCTGCGCTCCAGCGATTAGACATCCGACGCAAACAACTTAATCTCAGACGCATCTTCCGACAATCGAATCATACGCTCAAATCTCAAGCCAATCTTTTCGAGCAGCTTGATTGAGCGTTCATTATCCGGATTAGTGATGGCAACCAGCCTGCCTATCCCCAAAACATCTTTTCCATAAGCCTTCACCGCAGCAGCGGCCTCAAAGGCATAGCCCTTCGACCAGAACGCCGGCAGGAAAGTAAAACCAACATCGACATCCGGTAACGAGTCTCTTTTAACCAGTCCGCACATCCCAATCGGAACTCGGCTTTCTTTGAGCTCCACCAAATACAGTCCGAAACCGAACCGCTGATAGGTGGCAACCGGACCGGTTTGAATATACTGCACCGCATCCGCATGGTTACGAACGCCTTTGTCGCCGATAAAGCGTATGAACGACGGCTCATTGACGAGTTTAAGAATAAACTCGGCGTCATCAGCCGTCATCCAGCGCAGGACTAAGCGTTCTGTTTCAAGTACGCACAAATGAGGCGCCTTCTCGGTTGATGTCGCCGCTTCTGCGCTGTCGGGAGGACATTTAACATTACTATTGGCGGGCCACATCAGAACTTTACGAACTCAAATTTAGTACGGAAGCTTCGGTCGGGACTATTGTAAAACGTTCCAAACTGCGGGCTGGCGAGGTTGTTCTGCACATCGCGCGGGTTCCAGTGGTTCGTGATATTGAAAATGGTAACGCCCACCCGGCCCTTGTACTTCTTTCCGCGGAACGGGATCTTGACCCCTTTCGTCACCAGCAGATCGAGTGTCATCAATTGCGGAAAACGCCCGCCGGCGTTGCGGGCGCCGACGAAGTTCTGCGTCTCATCGAGAAGTGAAAAAGGGAAACCACCGCGCCACTCAAAGACCGGTGTGGCGACGATGTCGTATGGTAGACCAAAGTCGCCCCAGAAGAGTAATCGGTTCGGCACGTCGAACTGTTGCTTGCCAAACTGATTGGGACGAATTACCGGATGCCGGAGATTGCCGAAGTATGTGTTGAAGTCGTTAAGATCGCCGCGCGCCTCTGACCGCACATACGACAGGAAGATGTTGCGTCCCTCCTGGAGGCGTAATCGCGCCACGGTCTGAAACTCGCGGTAACGGGAACGACCTGAGTTTTGTAATAACAATGCGCCCAATGTCGAACCTTGTTGGGTGACTGGCTCGAGGAAGAAGTCGCGCCGCGTGTGACGTTCCTCATATCCGACACGCAAGAGCAGGCGCTCAGTAACCCGGTGATCGACTTGCACATTCGCCGCGATGCTGTACGGGTTCTCCAGTCCGCCGCCCGGGGCTGTATTCCGGAACAGCCTAGGTCCATCAGCCACGGTAACTCCATCTGGGGCAAAGCCGGTAACGCGCAGGTTTTGATACTGCTCAAACGAACCAGTGTTCAGCGAGATTTTGTCGTAGAAGAGACCGACACCGCCTCGCACAACGGTGCGCTCGGAAGCAGTCGGCAGGAAGACGAAACCGAAGCGCGGAGCAAGGTTGTTCGTCCCGCTGATCTGATCGCGGTCAAAGCGCAAACCCAGGTCGAGCGTAATGCGCCCGCCGATGGACCATTTGTCCTGGACGAAGGCGGAGTATTCGTTTTGCCAGCGCCCCAGTTTACCGCCACCGACAAACTCGATCAGTTGGCTGGTGGTGTCATCGGCACGAACGACGCGCACGGGGTTGCTGGTGTTGCTGCCGTTAAAGGTGGTGTGGCTGAAGTTGAGCCCGGTCTTAAACCCATGCGAACCGTGCCAACGCCTGGGCGCAAAATGATAGACCTCGAGCCATTCGTAACGCCGACTCTCGCGATGCTGGCGGTCGAACCAGCCGCCGAAATTCCTGTTGGGCGTGATGCGATATGGCGCGGTGCTGTTGCCGAAGATATCTGCATCAAACTGCTTGACGCTGAAACTTGATTGCAGGAGCCCGCCGGATTTGAAGGCAGCTTGTTCATTGAGCGCAAGAAACCAGCCGCGCTGATGAAAGTTTGCCGTGGTGTCAGCCGGGTTAAAGCTGTTGAGGTGGAAAAAGTCGAGTTTCTGCGGGAACACCGAAACGCTGACGGTAAACCGGTGGATCGCGTTCACCACATAATCGACGCGCGAGAACGAATCGAAGCTCTCGCGCTGTATGTCTCTCTGCCTTTCCTCGAGATTTTCTAGGCTTGGCACGTTAGTCCGGACGAACCGGTATTCGAGACTCTGGAAAAAGAAGAGCTTGTTCTTTGAAATGGGACCCCCGATAGCAATTCGCGGCGTCACTGCGCCAATGCCAAAGAGTTTGCCGTCGCGCCAACGCGGGCGCGGGAGGACTCCGCTCACCAGATACCGCCAATCGTTGCTGCCCGCGCGGGTCTCGATGGTTGTAACAGCGCCGGTAAATTTGCCGTAATCGGCGGAGTAGGGATTTGAGTAGACCTGCACAGTCTCTACGGCTTCGAGCGGTAACTCGATCGCCGGACTACCCGTCACGGGATCAGTCACGTTCAGACTTGAGACCAGAATCCCACTCTGGTTCGGCCGTGTGCCTTTAATATTGAGTGTACCGTCCGGCCCGCGCACGACGCCGGGCAGCAGCGGCAAGGCGTCCTGGAATTTCTGATCGATCAGCGGTGCGTCGCGCAGCGTTGTGCTGGTGATAACGCCCGCAGTGGTGGATTCAGTCTTGCCGGCATCAGTCTTATCTTCAGTCACCGTCACCGTCTCGCTCGGTAAGCCCGATAAAGTTGTAATGACCCTCATCGTCGCTAACGGTTTGCAGCTTTCTGTCCCCGAGACGCTCGCCCCTGAGAAATATGACTACCCCGGCAAGCGGTCTCCGCTGGTCGGTGATATCGACCACTACCTGGCCTTTGATACTGCCGTGTTGCACAAGAATTTCGCGCCCCAGCGGCTCGCTGCCCGCACCGCTCAAGATCATGAACAGGGTCACCGCACAAATGACTGCGGGCCGTCGGTCGCACAGTTCTCGGTGGGAAATAAGACTGTTACGACTGCTGAACTGCATGAACTTCAACTCCCCTCGTCCCCTGCTCGTTTGGTCTAAAGCAAATAACGATCCACGAAACCGCACGAAACGACACCGCACAAGAACCATTCGTGTGTCCTGTAGTAGGAAGCCATTGTTGCTTCGGCAGCGAGTTACAACCAGTTTTACCAGTCGAAGAACCGCCCAAAAAGAGCCACCCTGAACATGGGTCATGATCTCACTCTGATTCTTTTCTGCGTAGGAATTGCGGAATGGGTCGCCCTTGCGCTGAGCACTCGATCAACTGCTCCAGCCGCTTGAGTCTGGTTTCTTCTTTCTTGGCACTGAGCACATACCAGTTGGCTGCTCTTCGAAGGCGGTTGGGCCTGAAAGAAACTCCACCCGGCCGGATTCTTTTTTAGCAGCCGTTGATACGGATCGGGCAACTCCGGACTCCTTTGCTCATAGGAATAAATGCCCGACCTGTTTTCTTCGCGCGCTTGAAACGCTTTGAGACCCGCCTGCTGCATCAGTCCCTGGTCGCTAAGTTCCTGGCGCGCTTGATGTTGACCGCACTCCAAGTGCTGCGTTGCTTACGAGGAGTGAAGCGGATGGTGTAACTAATATCATCAACGCTTTTCCGAATCCCATCAATCCACCCTACACAAGGTGCTTCATCAACGGATTCGGGCCAGGTAATGCTTGGCTTGCCTGAAACCTTCTTGTAGTAACCAGCGCATAGTTCCTGGCTGGTGAGGTGGTGCTTCGCAAACCACTTCCGCAAATCAGACTGTGATTTGAAGAATGTAATTTTCAACGGAGTCATCTTCAGGTTCTGATGTATTTTGACAGATTGAGAGAGTTATCCTGCTACGGAACCGAGGCTGCAGCTGTATGCAAACTGAGAACAAAGGGTCCGCGAAAATCACTTCCCATCTGGCGAGACCACTTCCCCACAGAACCGAGGAGCGGCAGCGACCGGGTCGTTCCGCCAGATTCAACCAGAAACTTGAGAGCGATAAGCTATCTGTCTACCTCAGAGGTTAACAACAAGTTGATAGTTGTCTGAACCACCCGATCGCGAACCGCTCCTCGGTTCTGTAGGTAGTGGCTGTGTTATGTCGTCTGACGCCCTACGCCCTCAGATTTTGACTTTTCACACAGCCTCGTTAGAAGCCCGGGTCGACTTGGTGACGCCCCAAGCGGGCTGCCCGCTGGAGCACACCAGCACTCATTCTCAGAGGCGCACGCCTCAAGCATCGAGACTGGCCTCCATCGTAATCTCCGCATTCAACACCTTGGATACTGGACAGCCGGCCTTGGCGTTGTTCGCCGCTTTCTCAAAGGCCTGGCTGTCCGCGCCGGGCACTTTTGCCTTGACGCTCAAATGAACCGAGGTGATAACGAAACCTGCGTCTTTCTTCTCCATTTTGACGCTTGCTGTTGTGTGGATACTCTCCGCGGTTAACCCTGCCTGTCCCAATTGCCCCGACAGGGCCATGGAGAAACATCCTGCATGCGCCGCGGCAATCAACTCTTCGGGATTGGTGCCAATACCATCTTCAAACCGGGTGCTGAAAGAGTATTGCGTACCCGAAAGAATTCCACTGTCAGTCGAGATTGTTCCCTTGCCATCCTTGAGTCCGCCTTTCCAGACGGCTGATGCGTTACGTTTCATTTCTCCTCCTATGCGAACCGTTGTGTATAAACTCTTGAACAATAAGGCTATCGCAAAAACACGCAACGAGATAACCGCCGGACTGCGTTGAACTTGGCTGAGGACAGCTTTGGTTAGTAACAAAATTCGAGCCTCACACAGTCTCTCTGCCTTTCCGCAGAAGTTAATAAAGACCTGAAGCTAGATCTCCGCGTGAGGAGGTATAGCCTCGAAGACTGAGAAGGATGCGCACGGAAAGCCAATAGGCGTGCGGCGGAGGCTAGGACCGGAACCAGTAGCTATTTGCGAATCGGAACCAGAACCTATTTATTGACACTCTTCATAGTTGAGGCAAGAATGTGAGCGGCTTTGATTCCATTGATTGAAGTCTCATGCTTTCTGATTTTGCTAAAGTCGTAAAGCCTGGAACCCGCGACGAGATGCTGCTCGCATCAATCGCCTGGGACCGTTTGCCTCGTCATGTCGCGATCATTATGGATGGCAACGGACGCTGGGCAGCGCAGCGCGGAGAGCCGCGTATCGCCGGGCACCGCGCGGGTGTCGAAGCGGTTCGCGCTGCCGTCGATACAGGTGCGCGACTGGGCTTAGGAGCTCTTACGCTCTACGCTTTTTCCACCGAAAACTGGAAGCGACCGCGCTACGAAGTTGATGCCTTGATGCGGATGTTGCGACGCTATCTTCGTCTCGAGCTCGACGAGATCGACCGTCAGAACATCAAGTTTCAGACCATCGGCCGAACGGGCGCGCTTGCCCACACTGTGCGCCGTGAGATTGCGAAAGCTACCGAAAGAACTGAGAAAAACAAAGGAATGGTATTGACGGTGGCTTTGAATTATGGCGGCCGAGCCGAGATTATCGATGCCTGCCGCGCTGCCGTGCGGCGGCTGCTGGATGAAGGCAACCCGCCTGACGAGCTAACAGAAGAGCGGATTGCGAATGAACTCTACACCCGCAATCTACCGGATCTGGATTTGCTGGTGCGTACCAGTGGCGAACTGCGCATCTCCAACTTCCTGCTGTGGCAAGCGGCTTATAGCGAAATCTATGTGACTGAAACCCTCTGGCCAGACTTTCGCCGCGTCCACTTGCTCGAAGCCATCGTCGACTATCAGCGACGCAATCGTCGCTTCGGCGGGTTGAAGTTGGTAGCAAACGTCAAGTGATTTTTGATTTGTGATTTTAGATAATTTTTAATAATTTTTGATTTGTGATTGAAGTTCAGCCTCGGAGTGTGGTTCGTGTTTGATATACTCGACTCTGCGTTCTCAATTAAAAATCACAAATTATCACAAATCTAAAATCAAAAACTGAATCTCGAATGTCTCGCATCATCACCGCTGTCATCGTCCTGCCTTTTCTTATCGCCTCCATCCTCATTTCCTGGCTGCAACTGTTATTCGTGGTTCTCGCCGCTTTGGCGATGGTGGCGGGCCTGTTTGAGTTTTATGTGCTGGCGAAGCGACGAGACCTGAAGCCTGACGCGTCCATCGGTTACCTTGCCGCGGCTGCCTTGTTCACGGTCTTTTATTTCAACGACCCCGGCCCAAGGTCTGATTTGTTGATGATGCAGTTGATCCCGCTCATCTTGATTGTGTTTTCCGCAGCGACACTAATCGCAGCCACTTTGCGCGGTGCACCTTTTGACAAAATGATCGCCTCAACCGGGGCGACGATTCTTGGCGTTCTCTACGTAGTTCTGCTTGGCAGCCATCTGGTGGCAGTGCGCACGGGATTCAACCAGGCTCTTTCCGCGGATCTCTTATGTTTCTTTTTTCTGGTCCTTATGGGCTCAGATACGGCCGCTTACTTCGTTGGCAGGGCATTCGGCAAACGCAAACTGGCGCCGTCGATCAGCCCGGTAAAGACCTGGGAAGGAGTTGCCGGCGGACTGCTGGCCGGTCTGCTGATGGGCACAATTGCTCACTTCTGGTTTTTCAGAGAGTTACCGCTGAAGTTGGCCCTTCCCCTGGCGGCGGTGATGACAGTAGTCGGTATTCTTGGTGACCTGACCGAGAGCGCACTCAAACGGAGCGCGGGTGCAAAGGACGCGGCGAACATACTACCCGGGCATGGTGGTTTACTCGATCGTCTCGATAGCTTGCTCTTCAACGCACCAGTCATCTACTATTTCGGTCGCATCTATTTCAGTGGCTGAGTATAGCGGCGTATAGCGGCCACAGATGAACGCAGATGAACACAGTTAAAAGCACAAATTCATTCGTGATCTTATGTAAATCTGTGGCCAAATTCTTCGCACTGTGAAGATCGAAATTCCTTCCTGATCGTTTAAAAATGAAACCCACCGGCATTGCTATCCTCGGTTCCACGGGCTCGATCGGCTGCAACACGCTGCGAGTTGTCGAAGCACTCGGGAGGGATCGTTTTCGGGTCGTCGCTCTGGGCGCGGGTCGTAACATAAGTACGCTGACCGACCAGATTGCTCTCCACTTGCCGGAACTGGTTTCCGTGGAAACGGAATCCGCCGCTCACGATCTACGCGCCAAACTCTTCGAAAGAAATCTAGATCTTCCGCGAATCGTGATTGGGGAATCCGGCCTGGTAGGAGTGGCCACACATCCACAAGCAGAAACGGTTGTATCAGCCACTGTCGGGGCCGTTGGTTTCGTACCCACTCTACGCGCGCTCGAAGCCGGTAAACGCGTGGCACTGGCCAACAAGGAGACGCTGGTTATGGCCGGCGAGATGATGACTCGCGCTGCCAGGGCTTCCGGCGCGGAAATATTGCCAGTTGACTCCGAACACAATGCGTTGCATCAGTGCCTGCGGGGAGAAAAGCGCCACGAAGTTCGGCGCATAGTGCTAACTGCCTCAGGCGGTCCCTTTCGCACCAAGAACAAGAGCCAGATGCGAGAAGCGAGTGTGTCGGATGCTTTGCGTCATCCAACCTGGAACATGGGAGACAAGATCACCATTGACTCGGCGACGCTCATGAATAAAGGACTGGAGGTGATCGAGGCGCATTGGCTCTTTGACTTCGAAGCTGATCAGATTGGAATCGTTGTTCATCCGGAATCAGTCGTACATTCCATGATCGAGCTAATAGACGGTTCGGTGATAGCTCAGATGGGAGTCACCGACATGCGTCATGCGATCCAATATGCGCTGACGTATCCGGAGCGGCACTCATGCGAACTACCTCCGCTCGACCTGACCGCTCTGGCCACACTCCATTTTGAGCCTCCCGATCCTGATCGTTTTCCCTGCATAGCCCTTGCCTACCGAGCGCTTCGCGAAGGCGGCACGCTTCCCACGGTGCTGAACGCCGCCAATGAAGAAGCTGTGAGAGCGTTTATTGAAGAACGCATCTGCCTGACTGATATTCCTCGCGTAATAGAGTCGGTAATGGATCAACATACGACTCAACCTGCCCTCGATCTCAAAACCATCCTCCATACCGACCGAGAGGCGCGCCGGGCCGCTAATGGGGAAATAGAAAAGATAGCGAAACCTTCAAATCTGTTGGCTGGACACTCTGCTGGACACTCTGTTTGACGCGCCTCCCCGGCCCACGTACACTCGTTGACGGCAACCCCGCAGAGGGATGTGGAGTCTAAGCGCACCTAGTTTCCGTGAGATAGAGTGAAAAGAGACATAGATTAATGATCATCAATATTTTAGCTTTCATATTTATCCTTGGCACAGCTGTAGTCCTTCATGAATTTGGTCATTTTATTGTTGCCAAGCTCCTCGCAATCCGAGTTGAAACATTTTCGGTGGGATTTGGTCCACGCTTGTTTGGCAAGAAGTGGGGACAAACTGACTATCGTGTCTCGGCCATTCCGCTAGGGGGCTACGTAAAACTCGGCGGCGATGAATCAAACGCACCAATCGAAGGCGCAGGGTCTACTGATATCCCTGAGAATGAAATGTTCAATCTTCGTCCGCGTTGGCAGCGGATTTTGGTGGCGCTTGCCGGGCCCGTGATGAATATCATCACCGCACTCGCAATACCGTTTGCCGGCGCCTTGATGTACGGAGTTCCCGCAACACCCGCACCGGTAGTGAGCGCTGTCGCCCGGGGAGGCGCTGCCGAGGTGGCGGGATTGAAGTCAGGTGATCAAATAGTCTCATTCAACGGAACCGAGAACCCGAAATGGAACACCATTCGTGGCGACGCCCTTCTCTCTCCTGGCCAGCCTTTGCAGCTAATTGTCGAACGTAATGGCGAGCGCATACCGCTGACGCTCACACCAACTGCTGTCACAGAAGACGGAGAAACCGCCGGCTTTTTGGATTTTGTTCCCGACTATGGGGACGTCCCGGTTCTCGTGCGCGAAATTGAGCCGAACACGCCGGCGGCTGAAGCGCAACACCAATCTGGAGATTCTGCGTTTGACGGGGAAAGCCCTGGGGCAAGTAGTCACCGGCCAGCGCTCGGCCAGGAACACCCTATCCGGACCGATCGGAATCTACAACGCTGCTGCAGCATCAGTTCAAAGGCTCGGTTGGGCCGGTCTATTTGGCATGCTCGGGTTCCTCAGCCTTAATCTTGGCATCTTCAATTTGTTCCCCATTCCCGTTCTGGATGGCGGGGCAATCTTCCTGCTCTTACTTGAAGGTCTGCTGGCGACGATTGGTCTAAAGTTATCAATGACGGTCCGCGAGCGCATTCAGCAAGTTGGTTTTGTGATGGTCATCCTGTTAATGGTCTTTGTGATTTCCAATGACGTCGTAAAGTTGTTTTCGCGCGGGTCCAGCAACAGTAAACCGGCCGCGACGGAGCCGGCTAAATAAAAAGTTCAAGGTCCAACTTCCAAAGTCTAACGCCCGTTGTGAGATAAGACTTTGGACCTTGGACGTGGGACTTTGGACAGAATTTGATCTATGCGGAAAACTCGACCAGTAAAAGTGAAGGACATACAGATCGGCGGCGGCGCGCCTGTCGCGGTTCAGTCCATGACCAAAACCGACCCTGCTGACGTGGGCGCCACCGTGGCACAAATAGAGGAAATGGTCCGCGCCGGATGCGAGATTGTGCGTCTAGCCGTGCCTGATAATGATGCCGCCCTGGCGCTGAAAGAGATCCGGAAGCGCGTACCAGAAGTGCCGATCGTTGCTGACATCCACTTCCACTACAAACTTGCCCTAATGGCCCTCGATGCGGGTATCGACAAACTTCGATTGAACCCCGGAAACATCGGGAAGCACGAGCGCATCGTCGAGGTCGTACGCGCTGCGCAAGCGAAAAAGGTTCCGATTAGGATTGGCGTGAATGGCGGCTCGCTGGAAAAGGACTTACTGAAGAAGTACGGCACTGCTACGCCGGAAGCGATGGTTGAGTCGGCGCTTCGACACATCCAGATCCTCGAAGATCTCGGATTCACTGAGACGATAATTTCGCTCAAAGCCTCAGACGTGCATCGCACAGTCGACGCCTATCGGTTGCTCGCCCAAAAAGTGGATTATCCATTCCATCTGGGCG
>JAIVJP010000260.1 GCA_020199975.1 Acidobacteriota bacterium | reverse complement strand
CTTCAAACGGGAGCGCGGCGAGCGCCACATCGAGTCCGACTCCTTTGCTCGAGCGAAGCAGCAGCACCCTGCGTTCCTGAGCGAACAGGGCCGCATCGGGAATTCGCGCTTCAAAATGTTTAAGGAGAACATAAATGAACGGCGCTTCGTTTCCAAAGCCCGCGAAGAGCGAGAGATCGGCGTCGGTGGTCTCACGCGGTTCACCCCAACGCTGCAGCGCGAGTCCTCCTATAAAGCAAAACTGCCAGCCCTGAGACTGGCAAATAGTTTGCAGCTCAGCGGCCGCCAGGATGACCTCATTCACGGCTCGCCGCTTTCCTGAACCAGTTTTGCTGTTCTACCAAACCTGACCACGGCTTCGGCGCGTAAGGAGGTTTGCTGTAATCGGCTGAACCACAGAGCAGAAGGATACTTTTGAATGTATCGAGCTCTCGAATCTCTCTACGCCTGACGCGCTCAAGGTCTGCTGCGGCGCGTTGCCATGTCTCAACCCACCTCTTACCGAGGGCGATCTGCTCAGGGGTCCAATCCGCGAGGCCTGAAGGGTTCTTCATGCGCTAATTTTAACATTTTGTAGGCAGGGTCACACTTGTTCCGCTCCCGAACACGGAAGTTAATCCAGTCAGCCGGTTGCATGATCGCATTTCGGGCATTTTCGCGGGCGGCAGGCGCGGCAGTACGCTTTTTGGCAATTGGCGCATGGTCCATGCGCTGCCGGACTAACCAGATGCAGCCGCTCGTCGCATACGACTCGCGCGGCCTCCAGCGTGAAGGTATATTCACACGGCGGGATATCGAGCTTACGCAGCAGGGGGTTCCAGTCGAGTCGAAGCTGGCGCCGCGCCTTGCGCCGCTTGATTATTAAGTCGAAGCGCTGCACCGGCATGATTAAGTCAATAGCTTGGCTCAGCCGCACTTCGACACGCACGCGATATTTCTGCCGCAGATCTTCTATCTTGGCTCGGTACTCGCGATCGATTGCCTCTAGCTGTAAGCGTTCTCGAGCCTGATCATTCTTTTTTTGCAGCCACACTAAATGTTCCCGGCGGAGTTCATTGTAGTAACCATAAACGCGCGCGAGGTCTCGATCTAAACGTCGCTGCAAGCCGTTGACAAACGGCGCCAGGTGAAGGTCGATCCGCTCGGGAAGAGCGCGCCTGATCCAGTTGTTCAGACGTTCGTCAGTCCAAGGGAGCGGGAGTTCCGTATCCGGTGGGAGGACGCGTTGGTGGTACTCCTCCGACGCAGCCGCGTTGAGTAAACTCTGCGCGGCTGTTTCGTCAAGGACTGCTCCGTTTGCCGTGTTGAGGCCCAGCAGAACCATGCCATCACGCTCTTCATCTGAGAAGGCCGTATAGCGAAACAAAAGAACGAAGTAGCGAGTCCAAGCCGAGCTGACACGCGCGAGATCGTAGACTGCGTTCTGTAGACTGATAGTGTGGTCCAGGACTCGCTCCGGAACGGCCGGTGCCGGCGCGGGCATACTAAGCACACAACGAGCATGTATGCCGCGCGCGCCCAGCAGTTGGCCCAGCAGTTCAAGCCAGTCGGATTCCAGGCTTACGGGCTGCGTTCCTATGGGCGGATTCGATCCGAAACCGAGACGCGCCAAATCGGAAATGTTCAGCCTTCCAGTCCGTCAGGTCCAAGGCCTTCAACAAGCGCGCCTTCGCGCTGCAATAGTTCACGTGTGAAGTCCCGAAAGCGAGTTGAAGTCTCGATCATTGTCATTTTCTAACTCGCTGCAAACTCGTCTCCGAACAACTCGGCGTCCAGGGATTTCACGGAGTCATACCGGCTCTTGGCCCCGGCCAACTTCTCGCCCAGATCATTGAATACGGCCTGCCGCTCTGACTCAGTTGTTTCCATCCAGGCCGCGAAGACCATTTCGGCAAAGTCGGCGTCATCATCCAACTCGCCAAGGATGGCCCCAATCTCACCGACTACCAACTCGAACATGTTTATCTTTTCATCCAGGATCTTGAGAATGTGTTGCTCCAGCGTGTGGCGCACGACCAGGTTAAAGATGAAGACATCGCGTGCTTGTCCGATGCGGTGAATTCGCCCAATGCGTTGTTCGATTGCCATGGGATTCCAGGGCAGATCGAAGTTTATAATCGTATTGCAGAATTGCAGGTTGCGTCCCTCGCCACCCGATTCGGTAGAGAGCAGGAGCGGCGCCTCGCCGCGAAAGATTTCGATGGCGCGGTCTTTTTCCGAACCAGTCATTGCACCCTCGAAGACGACAAAATCCATTCCCTCCTGTCGCAGCATCTGCCGCAAGAGCGAGACAGTCGCGCGATGATGAACGAACACGATCTTCTTCTCTGCCGGGTTGCGCTGCAGCAGTTGGCGGAGTGCTGCCTGTTTGCTCCCCGCGCCCAGCAGTCCGTCGAAAACCTGAAGCAAGCTGAGATGCGTGAATTCAGATCGCAGCTTAAAGTCCACCAGGTCGCCGCCCTCCGCCGCTGACCTGCTCTCGAACGCGTCGGGAAAGGTGATGGAGACGGGGATGAGAAACGCGAAGGCAGGCAACGGGTCCGGAGCTTCCGACTTTGATGGTTGTTCGGTTTGCTTATTCGCTAAAAGTTCTGACTTTGCTGCGCGCTGTTCTTTCTTTTCTCGCGGAGTTGGTGTCTTTGCGCGAAATTCTTTCTCAGTTTTGAAGATGCCGGGTTTGAGCAGCGTCAACAGGTTGTAGAGCTCCACTAAATTGTTTTGCACCGGGGTAGCTGATAAGAGCAGCAGAAAGCGCTTCTGCAGAGCGTTGACCAGCTTCCAGTTTGCTGTTGAGCGGTTTTTAAGATGATGCGCTTCGTCCACAATCACGAGGTCATAAGATTGCGACGCGAGACGGTCAAGGTGTTCCGCGCGCCGCGCCGTGGCTATCGAGGCGATGATGCGCGGCTGGGTCCAAAAGGACGCGGGATCTTTGCGTAACAACGAGTCATAGCTAGTCGCAAAACGGACATCGAATTTGACGCTCATCTCCTCCTGCCACTGTTTGACGAGACTCGCCGGAGTTAGGATCAGAACGCGTTCGACCATGCCCCGCAAGAGGTATTCCTTGAGCACCATGCCCGCCTCGACTGTTTTCCCTAATCCTACCTCATCGGCCAGCAACACTCGTCCGCGAAATTGCTTGAGCACCTTGCGCACTGCCTCGATCTGGTAGGAGTAAGTATCCACGTCGCGCAGATGATGCAGGCACAGCAGTTCATCGAAAACCTGAAGCAAGCTGAGATGCGTGAATTCAGATCGCAGCTTAAAGTCCACCAGGTCGCCGCCCTCCGCCGCTGACCTGCTCTCGAACGCGTCGGGAAAGGTGATGGAGACGGGGATG
>JAIVJP010000545.1 GCA_020199975.1 Acidobacteriota bacterium | reverse complement strand
CTGGTCATCACCAACACACTGTCTGCGAGCGAGGCCTTTGCAGGTTTTGGCAATGATGTAGTCATCACAGTCGCGGGGCTATTTGTCTTGACTGGAGGACTTGCAAAGACGGGCGTGGTCGATGTGGTTGGCAGACGTTTGCACCGATTCGCAGGGGATAGCGAGTTTCGCATTACAGCGCTGATCATGTTTGCCGCGGCTCTTTCCGCCGCCGTCATAAAAAACACAACTACGACGGCGATGTTTCTTCCAGTTGTACTAGGAATTGGCGCTCGGAGAAATATCAGCCCTTCAAAACTACCGATGCCTCTCGCTTTCGGCGCCATCCTCGGCGGCACCTGCACTTTGATAGGAACATCCACCAACCTTGCGGTTAGTGGCGCTTTACCCCGCTACGGTATGGAGCCGTTTTCAATGTTCGAGCTGACCAAAGTTGGTGTGCCAATTGTTGGCGTCGGCATGCTTTATATGTTGCTAGTCGGCCTCCGCCTCTTGCCCCGACGTGATTCGGCTCAGTCTCTCACCGAGCAATACCACGTGCGGCAGTACATGACAGAAGTAATGGTGTTAGATAACTCACCATTGATTGGTAAGACACTCGGTGAGGCCCGTATAAGCGATGAACTTGATTTGACTGTATTAGGGATTCTGCGGGGCGCCCAGCAGTACAGGATTGCACCCGACCCTCACGAACAAATTAAGGCTGACGATCTGTTGTTGGTTCAAGGCCGTGTAGAAGACATCCTCAGAGTAAAGAGCGAGGCGGGCATTGAGATTAAAGCGGATTTTAGTTTGAGCGATGCGCTCCTGGAAGGAAGTAATGTAGAACTCTTTGAGGCCATGGTGCCGCGTGGCTCAAATTTAATCGGTAGAAGTTTAAAACGTCTCGGCTTTCGTAAGCGGTATCAACTTGTTGTATTAGCCATTAACCGCCATGGAGTCAATCTGCTTGCAAAGATCAGCAGCGTAAAGCTGCGGTTCGGTGATGTCCTCCTATTACAGGGGAACCGCGAGCATGTTGAAGGTCTCGCCGCGGATGACCAGATATTGCTTCTAGAAGAAATTTCTGAACGTCAGGCGCGCCCGTCAAAAAGACGATGGGCATTGTTCGCCTTCGGGGTATTTCTCTTTTTCTCGGTGACCCATTTGGTGCCATTGCCGATCGCTGTTTTGTTTGGGGTATTGATTCTTCTTGCCAGCCGGTCTCTGCGGACGTCTGAAATTTATGAGATTATCGAATGGCGATTAATCATTCTTATTGCGTGCATGATCAGTTTTGGAGTGGCAATGGAAAAGACACGTGCCGATCAATACCTTGCCGATCTCATCGTCGGGGCTACCGGTCAGTACGGCCCAATCGCGGTTTTGGCTGGATTCTTCATCATGACGGTTGCGCTTACGCAGCCGATGTCAAACCAGGCTGCTGCTCTCGTCATGCTGCCGATCGCAGTGAAGTCTGCCCTCGCCCTGGGCTTAAACCCAAGGGCATTTGCGGTCGCAGTAACCTATGCCGCCTCCTGTTCCTTCCTGACCCCCCTTGAGCCTGCCTGCGTCCTGGTTTACACGCCGGGACGTTACCGCTTTTTTGACTTTGTGAGAGTAGGCTCGATCCTGACAATCGTTGTGTTTGCGATTGTTAT
>JAIVJP010000317.1 GCA_020199975.1 Acidobacteriota bacterium | reverse complement strand
CTTCCATTCTTTGTAACTGTAGCCGCTCGTGCCTACGTAGAGAGTCATTCAACTTTCCAAAAAGATTTCAGCGTTAGGAAAATCAAGGTCTGCCTGATTGCTTGATTAGAATGTTGGTTTTGTTATCTTCAGTGGCAATAGTCGCCGTTATATTCTGGTTCTTTAAGACGAAGCTCGTAGACGTAAGCCGCACGGTCTTGGTCGGTCTAAGGCTTCCTTCGTACCACGCCAGCACTCGGTCAAGAGAATCGCCTGTCTGCAGCTGAATTGCCCGACCCTCGTCGCTTGTCATATCTACGATCGTCTGCGCTCCCGGATAAATCAGAGTGGCGTTGTCGGTGGACCTGCCATGGCCCCTCAGCCTGACAAAGGCTACGGACGAGACGATTCCAATGATGACAACCAGCACTATGCCTGCGACTATTGAAGCAGCAGGGAGCCGGCGTCGAGGCGAAAGCGCATTGGCGCGCATACTTGCAGCTCCCATTGAATTGCGTAGTGGATAGCTTAGCGAAACGCGGTCAGGGCTGGTGGGTCTTGGATCCAGGCGCTGGGTGGTCATATTCTGGACTCGTTCATCCAAGGCGAGCGTTGGTTCTTCTGAAGAGTTCACCGAACTACCGGACGTCACAGTCGCGCCGCACCGCCGGCAGAAGTTTGCCTCGGGCAGTAGCTCGGCGCCGCATGCGGAACATCGGGGAACGCTCATTAGGAGACAAAATACAGCCGGCATTTGTTTTGGGCAAGCATCGCCCTGTCAGCATCGTTCTGTCGGCACGGGCAGCGGTAGCGACCTGGTGGGTCGGGCCAGCTTTCAAGTTTTGTCAGATGTTGCCTATGTCCTCGGCTCCTGCTTCTGTGTTGAGTGTCGCGCCGCTGACCAGGTCGAACCGCTCCCCGTTCTGACGGCCGGCCTCATTGTCGGCCCCGCGCCTTTTGTGATACACAGAGCGACAAGCCGATAGACGCTAGTTCAACCGTTCGCCCCCAAAAACTTTGCCGAGGAGTCAACATCAGCACCTATGTCCACGGTCACCACCAATATAGAATCACTGGCCCATGAAGAACGCGTGTTTCCGCCGCCGGCCTCGTTCTCACAAAAAGCGCACCTCAAATCGATGGCGGAGCTGGAAAGGCTTCGCCGTGAAGCGTACGAGCATCCGGAAGAATTTTGGGCTGGGATGGCCCAAGAGCTTTATTGGTTCAGGAAGTGGGACAAAGTTTTGCAGTGGGAGCCGCCTCATGCCCAGTGGTTCGTTGGGGGCAAGATAAACATTTCCTACAACTGCCTCGACCGCCATCTCTCCACCTGGCGGGGCAACAAGGCCGCACTAATTTGGGAAGGCGAGCCCGGCGACATGCGGACGCTGACGTATCAGCAACTGCACCGGGAAGTTTGCCGCTTCGCAAACGTTTTGAAGCGCGCAGGAGTTCAAACTGGCGACCGCGTCGCACTTTATATGCCGCTGATTCCCGAGCTGGCCATCTCTATGCTGGCCTGTGCGCGCATTGGCGCTACTCACTCAGTTATCTTCGGAGGGTTCTCCAGTACGGCCTTGATCGATCGCATTAATGATGCGAGCTGCAAGCTCGTGGTGACTGCTGATGGCGGGTGGCGACGTGGCTCTGAGGTGAAATTGAAGGCTGCGGTTGACGAAGCCCTCAAACAAACGCCGTCGGTAGAAACCTGTATTGTCGTGCGTCGAACGGCCGTGCCTATCCACATGGAAGCGGGGCGAGACCACTGGTGGCATGAGCTCATGGAAACTGTTGATGCTAACTGTCCGGCTGAAGAATTGGACAGCGAGCACCCGCTTTTCATTCTCTACACATCAGGAACTACGGGAAAGCCGAAAGGCATTTTGCATACGACGGCCGGTTACCTGGTGCAGACTCACTTGACGACGAAGTGGGTATTCGATCTCAAAGATGAAGACGTCTACTGGTGCACGGCGGACATTGGCTGGGTCACAGGACACAGTTACGTTGTTTATGGCCCACTTTCAAACGGCGCGACCGTGCTCATGTATGAAGGCGCGCCCAACCACCCCGAGCCGGACAGGTTTTGGAGCATCGTGGAGCGCCATCGCGTGAACATCCTCTACACCGCCCCTACTGCAATTCGCGCTTTCATAAAATGGGGGGAGCAGTGGCCCTTGAAACATGACCTCAGCAGTCTGCGGTTGTTAGGCACGGTGGGCGAACCAATCAATCCCGAAGCGTGGATGTGGTATCGCGAGATTATCGGCAAAGGTGTTTGTCCAATAGTTGACACGTGGTGGCAAACCGAAACCGGCGCGATCATGATCACGCCGCTTCCAGGAGCTACTGCTACCAAACCCGGTTCCGCTACAAAGCCTTTTCCGGGAATCGAAGCCGACGTGATGACCAGAGACGGGAAGTCTGTCGGCGCAAATGAGGGTGGCTACCTGGTGATCAAACGTCCCTGGCCTTCGATGCTCAGAACGATCTGGGGCGATGACGACCGCTACCGTGAACAGTACTGGTCGCAGATTGACGGTATTTACTTCGCCGGCGATGGCGCACGGGTGGATGAGGATGGCTACTTCTGGATCATGGGGCGCATCGATGATGTGATTAATGTCAGCGGCCACAGGCTAGGAACCGCGGAGGTGGAAAGCGCGCTGGTATCGCACGCGGCGGTGGCGGAAGCAGCAGTCGTGGCGCGTCCTGATGAATTGAAAGGATCGGCCATCATTGCCTTTGTCACTCTGGAAGGAACACACACTCCGTCGGATCAGCTTAAAGAGATCTTGCGCGCTCATGTCACCAAAGAGATTGGCGCGCTCGCACGGCCTGAGGAAATACGCTTCAGCGATATGCTCCCCAAGACTCGCTCCGGCAAGATCATGCGCCGCTTGTTGCGTGAGATTGCTACCAGCGGCTCAGTTGCGGGCGACGTGACCACACTTGAAGATTTCTCGGTGCTTGAGAAGTTGCGAGCAGAGGAAGAATGTTAAGAAATCCTGCCAGTTTTTGCCAAAGCGTTATAGACTCTGCGGCAGCAGGCTGGATCGCTCTTGCCCGATAAGGAGTTGAAGTGATGCCTCGCCAAACGGAAGTCGAAGGCCGCTCAGGGCCACGTTATCTGGCGACTTTTGAAGTGCGCGCGGAATGGGACGAGGCTGATGGGGCTCACATTCTGTCAGATGGAACCACAGAGAATGTCGGTCCCGAAGGGACACTGGTGCACCTGCCGCGAAAACTTCCGGACGTAGGCAGCCGGGTGCGGCTTGAGGTGCATGGCGAAGACGGTAAAAAGCTACAGGTCGTTGCCGAGGTACTGCGCATCGAACGCAACGCCGGACATCCGCTGGCCGCGCTTCAGCTACTGGGCGAGACTGACGAATGGAGAGGTTTGATCTGGGAGCCTGCCGCGCCCAGCGTGGCCGCTCCGGTGGCAACGGAGAGCGATGAGGAAGAAGAAAGTGAGGATGATGACGAACTCACCAACTGAGAGGCCATTCATGAAAATCCCCCAGACTTCTTTGCCGGATCATGACCGGCGCAAATTCCCCCGTTATCACGTTAGCTCGTGTCTGACACTCGCCACCTAGAGGAAAGCTTGAGAGAATCAATCGGACGGCCAGGATATATCAGCCTGGGCTTCGGGTGCGCAACCTTCCTGCTTGTCCCCTTGTCAGAGTTGGCGATCGGCTTGGGCTATTACTGATGGATCGTGAAGACGCTTTAGCTCTGCGTGGTGAAGTGGTTCATCATGGCACGGCGACACCTTCGGAGTCGAGTTTCGTGACATGAGCGCTTCCGAGAATCGGGCCGTACGCGGCATCATCAAACGACTACACTGAACCGCAGATCGAAAATAGTGAGCAGCAAAGAGGAATCCCAAGAGGTAGCCCGAACCGCGGCGAAAGCGGCAGTTGAGGCGTCGTGGCCGCAGACGCGGGCAATCCTGCGCGTAATCATCATCGTATTGGTGGTGGCGATTACGCTTTGGATAATCGTCAAGCTGACGGGCCTTATCCTGCTTCTCATCCTATCGGTCTTCTTTGCCTATCTCGTCTCACCATTGGTAGATTTTCTGCGGCGTCCCATCAAGATCTCCGGGCGACCGCGCACGATGCCACGCATACTGGCTATCTCCCTCGCATACCTGATCATCGTCGGCGCAATTGTCATCGCCGTCTACCTGCTGGTACCGCGTTTGGGCAGCCAGTTTCCGGAGTTCGCTCAGCAGGCTCGTGGTTACTGGAGAGACTTTGGCACCAGTACTCAGCGACTGAATGATTACCTGCGGATGAGAATGCCTCCCCCGGTTATGGAAGCTATAAACAGCGAGGTGCCGCGCGTGGTTGAACGCGTCAGAGGCACCTTTGGCCTGGTGCTCGAGCACATGGTCGGTTGGCTGGCTTATATACCGTGGCTGGTCTTGATTCCGATTCTGAGCTTTTTCTTCTTGAAAGACGCGGAAGAGTTTCGTCGCTCCGCACTACAGATGCTCCCGCGCGGACGTTGGCGCTGGCGCGGCGACGAGTTTTTTCAAGACATTAGCGGTACCCTGGCAGCTTATGTCCGCGCTCAATTGACCGCTTGTCTATTTATCGGAATTGTTTGCTCGATTGGCTTCGCACTGCTGGGTATTCCCAGCCCCATGGTGCTGGGTTTCATAGCCGGTGTTTTCGAATTCGTTCCACTTGTGGGCCCACTGCTGATTGCTGTGCTCGCCGCCTTTGTCGCCACCCTTCATGCCGGTCCCTTCTCGGCGCTGACGGTTATTCTGTTTCTTGGCGTGCTGCGCATAGTGCAGGACTACCTCGTCTACCCCAAACTGATCGGTCAGGGTATACACCTTCATCCCCTGGCGGTGATTATTGCGATTCTTTCTGGAGCCGAGCTGGCGGGCGTTGCGGGAATCTTCCTCGCAATTCCAGTGGCTGCGATCCTTACGGTGAGTTACAAGCACTGGTTGGAACACCGGGGCAGCGAGGGCCTGGCAGATGTTTTCGAAACCACGACTGCAACCGAACCTGAAGTCGGAGCCCCCGCTGCGCTCAATATTGAAGTTTCTGAAGACATGAATCATCCACACACAAGCACCACTCAGGAAGAGATGGCTCGCGCGCGTCCGGACCTCACAACTGGCGAACTGAAGACTCCGGGCGGGTGACTGAGTGGCACAGACTTTAGTCTGTGACTTCCCACCTGAAGACAACAACCAGCGACCAGGAATGACTAGGTGCCACTTGGCAGGCTTTTGGGCTCGTCCTGTTCATATATTTGATTGGGATGAGTGCCGCGTTGTTTAAATTAGGGGTGCTACGTTCTCGCGGGGCCCTTACTGGCTGCGCAGCAGCTTAACAACCCGAAACACGGGATAACTCGCCGCCAAAATGATCAGAGCATAAACGCTGTTGCGCGTGTCGCTCGCCACAGCGCCAACTAAAAACAAGAACTAGGGAAGACGGTTTGGAGTTCAAGATTGTAGAGGGATTGATCCGTGTACCACCGTGCGGGAATAGTCAAGGCTTCCTCGAGGGGAGCGTTTGGGTTGTAGCTGTCGATGATTTCCCGCAGGGATGGCTTCATGTTCAGTCAATCCTGTCAGAACGGCGAGCGACCTGGTCTGATCTGCGGCGGTTCTCAACGAACCCCTGTCAGAACGGCGAGCCGTGGCGACTGTGTGAAAACTCAGTTTCCTGAGCGCCAAAGGTGCGAAATGTTGAAGCCTAGGGCAACGCCCTAGGTTAAGGCCCATTAGTTTTGAAGCGCCCACGAGACCACCTGGGCCGATGGCCCAGGCTCCAACATTTCGCGCCTTTGGCGCTTAGAGCCTCACCTTTCTTACAGTCTCGGTAGCGACGGTCTGCCTGCCAGAGCACAAGCAGAAGCCTTATCTAAGAGCAACAATTCACGCTACTTAAAAGCTGCCCCGGCCTACCAGGTCGCTACCGCTCACCTGTTCTGACTTGAGTGCCGCCGACGTTTTGCGACCTACTCGGTTGTCACTATCCGCTCAGGTTAGGTGGAGCTAATTGCCGGTAAACATCCTCGCTTTCTTGTACGCAGCTTCCGCCTCAGGTTGACGTCCAAGACATCCAGGAAGCACGCATAGGTTTCCCAACGTTCCGGTGATTCAGGTTTGAGCTCTAGCCCTTTTAGGTGCACTTGCTCCGCCTCTCCTATCCAAGATTCCGAGAGAGCCCGGCATCCCTCTCCAACAATTCGAGGCCGCGATTCGAGGAGCTTGATGGCTTCCGCCCATTTCTCCTCTCCCATCATCGCCTCGGCGCGATCATTAAGTTGCCTGGGATCGTCTTTCATGATCTGACACCGAGAGCTGCCCAAACAGTTCTACAACGCCGGCGTTGCCGTTTTACGCTTCGGATTGAAGAACGGCGTCTTCGCAACTCTTGCTCCCACGCGATGACGAACTGCTTCTACCGTGATCTCAAACTGAACCTTAGTGCCCGGCTTACTGCACTCGCGCTTCATCGTCGCCAGCGCGATCATCTTTTTTAGTGTCGGCGACCAGGTGCTCGAAGTCGCTTTGCCAACCTGAGTCCCATCCTTGAAAACCGGCACCGCAACTCGCGAGGCGATCGGCGACACCGCAGGTGGCAACCCTACCGCTTCATACAAGGCTTCAACTTCGGGCCTATCAATCTCCAGACCGACAATCTCACGCGCGTGGCCAAGCTTCTGCTCAGCAATCAGCGCCGCCTGTCCTACGAAACGATTCTTATCGAGACTGACGAGGCGGCCCAGGCCCATCTCAAAGGGCGAATACCTTTGCTCATCAATCAGAGCCTTCTTGCTGCTATTAAAATCGACATCGATCAAAAGCAAACCAGCTTCAATTCGAGACACGTCAAGCGCGAGCATGCCAACCGGATGAATGTCGAAAGCCTGCCCGGCGTCAACCAGTGCGTCCCACACCTTCAGACCTTGCTCTGACGGGACCCAGATCTCATACCCCAGATCGCCCGTGTACCCGGTACGGGAAATCTCCACTGGAACGCCCGCGATTTTGCCTCGAGTCACGCGGAAATACTTCAGGCGTTCAACCTCTGCGCCTTCAACTACAGTCTTCAGCAGACGTGCGGATGTCGGCCCCTGCAGCGCGAGTGCCGCCACCGTCTCGGAAATGTCTTCGATGTCAACACTCATACCGGCGGCGTTTTGTGTAAACCAGCGCAAGCTCGGATCGGCGGCGGTCCAGCGATAGGTGTTTTCCTCCAACCGCGAGACGGTGCCGTCGTCAATTACCTTACCGCGCTCATCGCACCAGGGTGTGTAGACCACCTGGCCCACACAGACCTTGCGCATGTCGCGGGTGATGATTCGATCCACAAGTCGCGTAGCGTCTGCACCAGTCAACCTGTATTTGAACAAGGGCGAGATATCGATCAGCGCAGCCGCATTACGAATCGCGTTGTACTCGTGTTCGTGATGAGGTTCGTAGGAGCTGACGGCGTAATATCCAGACCACTCGCGATAGTTCAGGCTTTCGCAGAGCTGGAAGGTTCTTTCGTGAAAAGCAGTTCCGATGGGCATTGTTGAGTGCTCACAATCCGCTAGAGCCCGCAGTAGCGAGCGATAGCATAAAGCCTAGGGTGGGCGGAGCAGAACCCTAGGT
>JAIVJP010000259.1 GCA_020199975.1 Acidobacteriota bacterium | reverse complement strand
CTTTGAGACCAGCGACAGTCCCATTGGCGAGAGCATCAATTCGCCGAGAGTCACGACCGCGTAGGCAAGGATGAGCCAAAATGGAGAGACTTTGAACAAGTAGGAATGCCTAAGTATCTGCGGCCTGTAAGTTTGCGCCTGCTCCGGACCCAGGACGGGCAGTACGGCCTCCATCAGCTTGGCCTCTCCCGTGTATTTCTCGTCAACCACCTCCGTCCGCATCTTGGTGAGTACGCCTTCAGACACGCCGTCCGATTGCAGTCTTTGCAGAACATCGTCAGGGACAGCCTTCGCTCCCAGTTTTGCGACCACATCTTCGGGAACACCCTCCCCTCGCAGATTATTCAGGGTGCGCTCCGTGATCCTATAATTGCCAGAAGAGTACATGGATTCGTTCGGCGTCGTGTTCTCGCCCGAACGCGCGGCGAAGAAGAGGATCAAGAACGAGAGTCCCGTCAGCGTCATACCGATCGCCATCTTCGTGGGCGTCGCAGGTTCCTTGCCTCTCATGTCAAGATAACGCCAAACCCATACCAACGGAAAAGTAAGTGTGACGACCCAAAACGGATTGATGGCGTTCGATATCGTGCCTGAAACGTTCCAGTCGGTGTTGTCGTCGGCCCAGTAGGTCAAAGTTGAGCCGTTCTGGTGGAAGACCATCCAGAAAACTATGACGATGGCGAAAATCACGAGCAGCGCGAAGACGCGCTTGGATTCAGGCACGGCATCCATCACGCTCGCGCGCGCCGCAGAGGCGCGTGCGAACATCCCGCCTGGCGTGGTTGGTGTGCGGTCCCCTTCCTCGTTGCCCTGGTGACTAACGCCCTCCGGTGGCGCATCGGAAGTGACCGGAGCGACGTCGCCCAGCGGTTGATCGAGAATCGCGCCCTGTCTCGGCTCTTCAACGTACTTCTTAAACCTCCAGAGGATGCCGACGGAGATCACCATTCCGAAGGCAGCGATAGCGAAGGCTGGGTGGTTACCGAACTTCTGCTTAACGACCTCCATCAATACAGGAGCGGCGAAGGCCCCGATGTTGATGCCCATGTAAAAGATGTTGTAGGCACGATCCTTGAGGTGGCTGCCTTCCGGGTAAAGGTTACCGACCATTGTCGAGACGTTTGGCTTGAACAACCCGTTGCCGATAACGAGGCATGTCAACGCGGCATAGACAGCCGTCATCGAGCGAATGGAGAGTAATCCATGGCCAGCCATGAAGAAGAGGCCACCGATCATTACGGCTCTGCGGTACCCGAGTTTCTTGTCGGCCAGCCAGCCGCCGATGAGCGGGCTCGCATAGACGAACATTAGATAATTCGCGTAGAGTCCAGTCGCCCGCTCGGCGGACCACCCGAAACCCTCATCCGGATTTTGCAGATAGAGGGTAAACAGCGCCAGCATCGAATAGAAGCTGAATCGCTCCCACATCTCGGTAGCGAAGAGCACATACAAGCCCTTCGGATGCTTGTTAAGGTCATGGATCCCAGTGGCACTGCTCATGGTGTTGGCCGCCATTGCTCAGCTCCTTATTTGCTTTTGAACTGCCGACAACTGAGGGAAATTTGGGATTACGGCAGGCATTCAGCCAAAGATTACTGCTCATGTCAAGGAGGTTTTAGGACGTCAAACACGATCCACGAAAT
>JAIVJP010000316.1 GCA_020199975.1 Acidobacteriota bacterium | reverse complement strand
AGACATCATCATGCGCGAGTCGCCGTCGGCTTACATATTCGAGTCGGACGGATCAGTGCATCGGCAGCGCAGTCTTGAAGGTGATGACGAGTTGCCACGAATTCAGGAACTGGATTCGGTAGGGACTCCGCTTGGAGTGCGGCGGCAAGCGCAGCGCGACGCCGCTTTGGATTGAGCTGCGTTATTGCAGAGCCTCAGTGAGCACTGAATCCAAAGCGCCGTCGCCGCTTCGCTCTGCCGGCGCACTCCAAAATTCGCGATTTCTGCTTGCTGAAGCATTTTTCCGTAGCCCCTTAGAAAGTAACCGCGCCATTGAATGCGCTTCCCAGGAGAATCACCATGAAAACAATTTCTGCGAAAAAGTCACTTCCCGTACTCATGATTATTGGAGCATTGCTCTCGTCCGGAATTATCGTCGGCGCGCAGACCAAGCCGAGGATCAGGCGCTCCACTCGAAGAGCCGCGCCGCGCCTTGTGCCGGTCGGTACGAATCTCAGGATTCGTCTCGAAGATACCCTGTCCAGCAAGGACTCGCGTGTAGGGGACAGGTTCACCGCCACGGTGGTCGATCCAGCCCGGTTTGATGAAGCAACCGTCACCGGCCATATCAGCTCGATTCAGAAATCAGGAAAAATCAAAGGACGCACTTCGATGAACCTGGCTTTTGACTCGATCGAGTTGCGTGACGGGGGCAGGGGAACGCTGCATGGCTATATCACTCGAGTTTATGGCGACAACGCGGGGCGAGCTGATGATGAAGGAGGCGTTGAGTCAGGTGGTCGCGGGAATCAGACTCTAAAACGCTCCGGGATCGGCGCTGCGGGCGGCGCCATCATTGGTGCTATCGCAGGCGGCGGCAAGGGAGCGGCCATTGGATTGATCCTGGGTGGGGCAGGTGGCGCCGGCTCTCTAGCTGTTCAAGGAAGCAAGGAGTTGAAGCTCGAGTCAGGAACTGAACTGCTGGTTCGCGTTACTCAGTAACACTCGACTTGAATTACGCTGAAAGCGTTCGAATTGGAGCCCAGGGTTGCTTCAACCCTGGGACTCCAGTTTCCTCAATAACATCTAAACTCTGAAAGAGTTCGCGGTCGGCTGTTCCGAACGATTTAGCCAACACCTTCGGCGTTACTGTTCTTTGGATGTGTGTAGACCCAGGGTGGAAGCAACCCTGGGCTCCAATTAGCGAACGCTTTCAGCGTTATTTTGTACCGAGTTTTCACGCGGCCTCTACTGTTCCAGGTTCTCCGGATTGCGTGACGCCGTACTTGAGACACTACGCTAGTCAATTCCTGCGCGGTTGTTAAGCCGCAAATTCACTTTCCAAGCAAGGCGCAAAGTCAGACGAGCCGCAAAGAAAAGACTTATTTGCTCTTGAGTCTCAGACTTTGCGCCTTTTTGTTTTTCTGCGAGTTCAGGATATTGGATCTTTCCGGGAAGAAACCTCGATCGGCCCCCGTCTAATAGATGGAAGTGAGCGGATGGAGGCACTGATGGAGCGGCTCGCCGTAATGTCCGAACCCTTAATTGATGAACGGGTAATCAAAGACTGCCAACAAGGCGACCGGGAAGCGTTTCGGCTGCTCTTTGAAGCCTACAAAGACAGAGTGTTCTCCATGGCCGTCTATTCCTTTCATGGCGATCAGACCGCCGCTGGCGATGTTACGCAGCAGATCTTTCTGAAATTGATGACCTCGATTAATCAATTTCGTGGTGAGTCGCAATTTACGACCTGGTTACATCGTCTGGTGGTAAACACCTGTATCGACGAGCAGCGACGAAGAAAACGTCATCTTGGCTTTGGGGAGACGTTTGCGTTGCATACGACTGGCCAACAAAACCCACCGGAGCGACGATACGAGCGGAGGGAACTTTCCGCCTTTGTGACGGCTGCGATCAGCGAACTGAAACCAAAGTTTCGTATGCCGGTCCTTCTTAAGTATGTCGAGGGACTTTCTTATGAGGAAATTGCAGATGTTCTGGGTTGTTCGAAAGGTACAGTGGCCTCTCGCCTCAATCGCGGCCACAAGGAACTGGCGCGACGGTTGGCGCATCTGCGCGACCAGGTAGTTTTGGGAGAATAGAGATGTTTGCAAAGCACGTTACGAAAGACCTATCCGCCTATTGCCATGGGGAGCTGTCCCCTCACGATGCGAGCGGGGTTGCCGAGCACCTTATTGGCTGCCCCCGGTGCCGTGTGGTTTTTGAAGAGATCAAATTGGGTGTGAAGCTGGCCGAGCGTCTGCCGGAGAAGAAGGCGCCTGATTCTCTTTGGCAGGATCTCGAAGCTCGGTTAGACGCTCACGCGAGTGCCGGCGAGTTTGCTTCAGCCCGCAAGGTTGCTTCTGATAGATCAATAAGGACCACTGCTCGAATCTGGCAGCCACGTTTTCTGGCGATCGCCGCGACTCTGATTCTCGCGTTAGGCCTGGGGGCCTTCTGGTTCTACAAACAAGAATCGAGACCATCATGGGAGGTGGCGCGACTCAACGGCTCACCGAGGATTGGCTCAGCTAGAATCAACGACAAGAGCCGCCTCGCGATCGGACAGTGGCTTGAGACTGACAATGTCTCGCGGGCCAAGATCCAGGTAGGTTCGATTGGTCAGGTCGAGATTGATCCAAACTCCCGAGTGAAATTGGTGCAGACGCGGCCGACAGAACACCGGCTCGAGCTGGCCCGCGGACGTTTGAGCGCACACATTTGGGCACCGCCGCGGTTGTTTTTCGTCGACACGCCATCGGCTGTTGCGGCGGACCTCGGCTGTGCATACACGCTCGAAGTAGATGACGAGGGTGGAAGCTTGCTGCGCGTTACATCCGGGTGGGTGGCGCTGCAACTAAAAAACAGAGAATCCATGGTGCCCGCGGGGGCAGCGTGCGCGACGCGTCGGGAAATTGGACCAGGCACCCCTTATTTTGAAGACTCCTCTGAGAACTTCCGGCAGGCTCTGTCCAAATTGGATTTCGAACCTCACGACTCAGACTGGTCCAAGATTCCAGCTCTCAACCAGGTGCTCATGCAGGCTCGACCGCGCGACACTCTCACACTGTGGCATTTGTTATCGCGGCTGGAAGGCGCTGACCGCTCGCTAGTCTACGAACGCCTAGCAGCGCTCAGTCCGCCCCCGGCGGGTGTAACGCGAGACGGAGTGCTGCAGCTTGATGACGAGATGCTGAAAGCGTGGAAGGCCGCCCTGGAATCCACCTGGAGCAACGATTCCGGACTGAGAAAGGCCTGGATCAAAATCTGGACCGGCGCGCTGGGAAGAGTCAAAGGAGTAGAAAGGGAAAAATAATCTGGGGCACAAACTTTAGGAACTTCTGATCAAGCTAGCTTGAGCGATGGCCAGGCAGCGGGTTTAAACCGCCCTTCCTAACCATGAGCTGATCACGGCTGGGTTGTAAAAGCAGATTGAAAGGGCTTTCAGAGGCTGTGCGAAAAAAAAAGAAGCCTGAGAGCGACACCCTTATCGCGGACGCAAAGAGCCTCGGTTTTCGACCCCGTTAGGGGTGAGATGTCTATAGCACCGGAACTCCACCACCCTCGGCCCCGTTCGGAGGAGCGGAGAGTATCTTGAAGGGTACAGGTCCTAGTTGCGTTCCGCTCCTCCGAACGGAGTTGATGAGGAGTTGCGTTCGAGTCTAAAAACATCTCACCCGTACGGAGTGAAAACCTAGGACTCGATAAAGCCATCTTGCGGACCACGAATTAACTTTGACCAATGCGTCGCGATCCCGCTGCTTTTTTCCGACAGACTGTTCAAGGGGCTTTTTCGAGCGGGTTCGAAAGGCCAAGTTGAATCAGGAGGTAACAATCATGCAAGACACATCGCCTGCTAATTTCGGTCGCAGAAGTTTTCTTAAACACACTGCTCTTTTCGCAATCGCATTACCTGCTCTGGAGTTTGGCACGCTGGGGTTCGCAGGTTGCAACCAGGCGCCCTCGCTCGCAGGGACAGCGCCGGAGCAACTGGCAAACGTACCGTGGAAGACCACGATCGTGGCCGATGGCGAACCGGGGGAGCCTTTGATCGTGTCAGGAAAAATCTTTGCTCCGGATGGGCGCACGCCCCTCGAAGGAATCAACCTCTTCGTATATCAGACTGATGCCACGGGCATGTATTCGACGAGAGGCGGAGATAATCGCAGCACGCGAATTCACGGGCTGGTGCGCAGCAACAAGGAAGGCCGTTACGAGTTTCGAACGATCAAACCGGGGTCTTACCCAAACAGCCGTAATGCCGCGCACATTCACGCCTACGTTTCGGGCCCTGATTATCCGGAGTATTGGATTGACGAGTATCTATTCGAAGGCGATCCGTTTATTACCAGCGCTGACAGCCAGAAGTTTGGTGGAAAGGGGACCTTTTCTTCGATACTTACTCTCCAGCGCGGCACTGATGGTGTACTAAAAGCCGTGCGCGATATTAAGGTTGAACGTTGCACGAATAATTGCACGCGTCGGTAGTCCAAACGGAGGGTTTTCGACGCGTAGGGTCGGTCTGAATTTAGCCCAGCTTTTTAAAGCTGGGAAATTGGGAAGATTGGTCCGTGTCGCGTTAGCGACACTTGAATTGCGTACCTCTTCAAACGTCGCTGACGCGACGAGTCGGAGTGGTTGACCCGAACCCGGCGTTGAAACGCCGGGCTAAATTCAGACCGCCGCTACGCGTCGAGGACTGAAGAACAATGAAACTTACCACGGATCAAGAAGATTGACGGCGCTGGGAAAGCGACAATTCTCGCGACTGTAGGTGTCGAAGGTAACGATGGCGGACTGCGGCCCTCTTTTGCTACTCGAGCGGGCGTGGCCGCGGAAAGCACTCTTGCCTTCTTCTACAACGGAGGACGAGTGAAACACACTCTGGCCTTCATAACTGTTGGCTTGTTTTCATTGATTGCGCTTATCTGGCAGCGTCGTCGGAGGTCACGGGCGTGAAAAAAGCTCTCAAGATTCTCAAATGGCTCGCCTTGGTTGTTGTGTTTGTGCTTGTTGGTTTGCAGTTCGTGAGGCCCGCCAGGACAAACCCGGCAGTTGATCAGTCTCAGACCATTCATGCTCGCCTGCAAGTAACTCCACAGGTTGCCGCGATCCTGGACCGTTCCTGTCAGGACTGCCATTCGAGCACCACGCGTTGGCCGTGGTATAGCAACGTGGCGCCAGTCTCGTGGTTCGTAATTGATCACGTCAACCACGGACGAAGTCATATGAATCTTTCAGAATGGGGCAGTCTTGATAACCGCAAGGCCGGCAAGAAGCTAGAAGAGATATGCGAGGAAGTCCAGGACGGCGTCATGCCGCTCGCGTCCTACACTCGCATTCATTGGGGCGCGAAGCTTTTGCCCGAGGACATTACGACACTTTGTGAATGGACCGCCGCCGAACGCGCTCGGATTGCTCAGCGCTAATTATGGAGCGCAGGCACCCTGACCGCAGAGCGTCCGGAGCACGCTGAAGTCATACACTTCCTCAATCTAACCCTTTTCGCGCTTTGCGCTCATTGCGGGCAGGATGCCCGCGCTCGAGTTACAACCCTTCCAGATGGCACGTGTCATTGATTGCGAGGACCCGCACGAATCCGTCATCCCGCAGCTCGAAGCGACTGATTCCACAATTCTTACTGGCGATCCAAACAGGCTTTAGCTCGGGAGCATCCAGAGCTCCCATGATATGGAGCGCGAGGATGCATATGGTCCCAGTGTGTGTGAAGATCGCGATGCGCCCGCCCTTGTATTGTTCAACGAGTTTATCGAGTTTCCTTGAAGCGCGGTCGAGGGTTTGCCGGTAACTCTCACCACCCAGAAGGACATGCTCAAAATCGCGCCGCAGCAAGGCAGCATAGTGTTCCGGATGTTGAGCGGCTGCTTCCTCGAAAGTTAATCCCTCCATGACACCCACGCTACGTTCGCGGAAGGCTTCGGCCGTTTGGAGTTCCAGTCCCGCTAACTTCGCCAGCGGACTTGCCGTCTCAATTGCCCGCGCCAGGTCGCTGCAGACGATGGCGCTGAAGGGCTCCGAAGCCAGCGCTTGAGCGGTTCGTCGCCCCTCGTCTCGTCCTCGCGGTGAGAGGGGAGTGTCCGTGTGCCCACCAAACCGGCCTTCGGCATTACCCTGGGATTGGCCATGACGAATCAATAGGACGTGTGTGGTTAAACTCATTTCCGATTGCCAATTGCCGATTGCCGATTTGGGCGAACCCTGGTCGAAGCTGATATACGAGAATTCTCAATGCAAACTGTTTCGTGCGTTTCTCTCTAAGTCGTCAGCGTTCATGGTGTGAGGTGTCCATGCGAAAACTGTCTTGATCCAACAAATCGCCAATTGGCAATCGGCAATGCGGCTACGCCGCCAGGGCCTCTGCCTTGAGTTTCAACGCCTGGTAATGATTGACGAGGGCTTGGATGAAGGGATCCAGATTACCTTCGATCACCTGATCCAGCTGGTGGATTGTGAGGCCGATTCGATGATCGGTAACGCG
>JAIVJP010000258.1 GCA_020199975.1 Acidobacteriota bacterium | reverse complement strand
GCGGCCGCGGCGCAAGTGTTCGCGAATCAAATCGAGATCGCGCGCCAGACCGCGGTACTGCTGACGCAACCGGGCGTCAATGCGGCCATTCTCGAGTGTGCCAAAAATCCTGCGCGCTAGTTGTGGATGAGGGAAGAGCGCCAGCACTGAACGATAGTCGCTATTCGGAGGAAGCTGGTGTTTGTCCTCCGGGCCAATAAGCGCTTCCTCTGCCGTCGACATCGCTGATTCGCTTTTCTGAATATCGTTGATGTATCCATCAAGAGCAAAGGCGTCCCGCGCGTTCACGTTGGCAGGGTCGTAAGTTTCCGCAATCGCGGTGTAAGCAGCGCGGAGACCGACCGTGTCGCATTCTTGAGTAGCGAACTCAATTTGGCCGGCGGCGTGCGCGGCCAGAACTTTGTAGAGGCGAAAATCAAGGTCGTGGTCACCAAACTCGGCTACTACCGCAGGCAAGTGGATCGTGCGACCGTCACCAATTCTCGTCTCTACCGGTACGGCGGCGACGGGCGCCAACTCCACCTCTCGTCCTGTTAGGCCCTCGACGTAGAGGCGCAACAGATGCTGGATTGAATCAAGCGCGAGACCACTGCTGTCACTATGAAGCACGTCGTAGCTACCGCGAGTCTCCAGAGCAAAATAACTCCGTCGAGCGCGCGTGTCGTTAGGTGAAAATGAAAGACCCCGTTTCGCCCATTCTTCAAACTGTTCGATCGCCACCGTCCTTAGTACGCCTGGACTTGCACGAAAACAAGCAAGTGCTGCCTCTCCGTCCAGGCGCGCGATCTCCTCGGTCAACGATACGACTCGCTTCGAAAGCCCCACGGCGCGATCGCGAACCATCTCACTCAGGCCGGGGTCCCCACGCGGGCAGCCCGCGTGGGGTGCTAGGAACCCACCCACGAATCGGGGAGTACTCCGCACAAATGCCACCAGACTCGCATTGCCATGTTGCGCAACCACCCAGAGCAGCTCAATCCAATCGTCGAACAATTCCGGCAGGACGCGCAGAACCTCTCCGCCCGAAAGCATAAGGTGCAAGGCGCCGCCGCCGCCGCGCTCGAGGAAATCTCCGGTTCTATCGAGTAATTGCAGAGCTGCTTCGGATTTCAAATTCGCCAAAGCAGTCGGTATGGCTGCCCAGGCGTCGGCAGCGATTCCCCCAGCCCGGAAAGCAAAGGCGGACGCTAACGTCAGCGCCCTCTGCTTAACGGCTCGGTCATCAAACTGATTGAGACAATCAATTGCCATTGGAGTGGCCGCGAGAAAATCTGCGCTGTGTTTCGCCGAGCGGCGGGAAATTTCTGCCGCGGTTTCCAATGTCGAAATGAGCGTCTCCGAATCGTTCACAGCTTCTGACAACGGTCCAACTTTGCGGAGCGTTACAGTGGCAATGGGAGCAGAGAGCGTCATCTGCCGCGAACACAATTGGAAGACAATTGCCCGTGCGTCATGCGGCAAACGCTTCAGATCGTTCACGCCGGCAATGAAGAAGCTGATGGCGGTCTCGACATCGCCGATCGCCAGGCGCCGGCCCATCTCGCCCCACAATCGCAGCTCGCCGGCCGCGAGAATCTCCGCTGCTTCCACTAGATCACTGTAGTCACGATCTCGCGAATGCTGCGCTGCAATTCGCGGTCGTCTGTGATGGGTGAGCACATTGCGACAGAAATGGCGGTAGTAGGCGGAATCCCGAGCGCGATCAGTTGGGCCGCATAAATCAGCAGGCGCGTGGAGACTCCTTCTTCCAGTCCGTGTCCACGCAGGTTGCGAACTTTCTGGCCAATCAGCACGAGATCGCGCGCAGTGCCTTCATCCACACCGCCTTCCCGCGTCACAATCTCAGCCTCGAGCTCTGGCGGCGGGTAGTCGAAGTCAATCGCCACAAAACGCTGGCGCGTCGACTGCTTTAGGTCTTTAAGGATTGACTGGTAACCGGGGTTGTAAGAAACGACGAGCATGAAATCGGCCGGAGCGTCGAGAATCGTGCCGCGCTTTTCAATGGGGAGACGCCGGCGATGGTCCGTCAAAGGGTGGATAATTACCACCGTGTCTTTGCGTGCTTCGACCACTTCGTCGAGGTAGCAAATCGCGCCATTGCGCACGGCTGCGGTGAGTGGTCCATCGTGCCAGACCGTCTCCTCCCCCTCCAGCAAAAACCGCCCGACCAGATCCGTCGCGGAAAGATCTTCGTGGCAGGCGACCGTGATCAGCGGTCGTTCTAGTCTCCAGGCCATGTGTTCGACAAAACGTGTCTTGCCGCAGCCCGTCGGCCCTTTGAGAATAACGGGCAAACGAGCTGTGTGGGCGGCGGCAAAGAGATCAACTTCACCACCAACAGCGAGGTAGTAAGGCTCGTCACCGATTCGATACTCTTCAATCGCGCGTTCAGGCATGGGTCGTGAATCGTAAATCGTAAATCGTAAATCGTGAATCGTGGTACCGGTGCAGCTTGGTTAGAACGCGGCGACCCTGCTTTGTCTCAGAACCGAGGAGCGGTTCTATGACCGGGTAGGTGTGCGGCATCACTCAAACCTGGTGTAACAGTGAATTGTTGATGCTTGACGCTACCGAGACGTGACCCGGTCGCTACCGCTC
>JAIVJP010000023.1:10158-16198 GCA_020199975.1 Acidobacteriota bacterium | reverse complement strand
CGTCTGAAGCTGTAGGTCTTTCGCTGCGCTTGGGGCCATTACCGATATTGCAGGTGGCACTTATGTGGATTCCAGCCGCTCTACGTCAGCGAGGTCTTGCAGCCGCGCCGCTGCCTTTTTATTTGTGATCAGGTGATGACGAGAAATCACAAATACAGGCACACCACCAAAGCCGGTACTAAAGCGATCTGGCCAGGCTTCTGCAAAATTGACGCCATCTATCGCCGTAATCAGATCGATGCGTAAGGGCGGCATACCAATCTGAAAGACCGTGCCCGCTCGGGTCAAATCTTCCAGAGTTAGATCGCCCAGCGGCGCGCCGAACGCCGACAGGGAAGTCAGTACTTTCTCCGCATTCTGTGGATCCGGCCGAACCCACACGTCTAGATCTTTTGTCGCGCGCACGTAGCCATACGCAGCCATGGCGTGCGCGCCGACGATCAAATAATCAACGGCGTGAGCGTTGAGTATGAGTAACAGTTCTTTGAAGTCGAGGTTCACCGGCAAAATGTTGGTCCCAGGCAAAGCAGAGCCTGGTCAAAATCCACACTGCTTCTATTCGCTCCTCGGGTGAAGAATCTCTCCACTCATCCTCGCGAGGCTCCGGCTGAGCGTTGCGGACAACTCGACCCGTTATTTCCTTACTCGGCGAGACCTCAAACATGTGCGAATTATACCACGCGCGCGCCGCATCACTACCTTGTGAGAGTATCGACAGCAGCGGCGTCACAAGATTGTCACAAAAGAAGAACGGCTTGCTCCAGCGCCAACCGCGAGTGGTGGAGATGTGGTGAGCCGAGCAGGACTCGAACCTGCGACCCACTGGTTAAAAGCCAGTTGCTCTACCAACTGAGCTATCGGCCCACAAAAACAGTCTGGAGTCTTGAGTCTAGAGTCTCCAGTCCAAACTTTCAAGTTGCAAATATCCAGGTTGCCAAGCGGACTGCAGACTCCAGACTGGAGACTCTAAACACTCTAAACTCTAGACTCGAGACTCCAGACTAATCGTTAAGCCAGCGGCCGAGGGCGGAGTTCTGAACGATGATGGTTTGCGAGCGTTCCGGGCCGGTAGACACTAATCCAATCTCCACACCAATTTGCTCGGAGAGATACTCGACATAGCGGCGCGCGTTTACGGGAAGGGAACTCATCTCTGAGGTACCGACCGTGGAAGTCTTCCAGCCTGGCAAGGTTGCATAGATTGGCTCGATGCGGCCCAGGTCTTGCGAGACAGCAGGGAAAGAGTCGCAGACGCAGCCGTCCAGTTTGTACCCGGTGCAGACTTTTATCTCGTCTAGGGCGTCGAGCACGTCGAGCTTGGTGAGCGCGACAGACGTGAAGCCATTGATCTCAGCCGCGTAACGGGTGGCGAATGCGTCAAACCAGCCACAGCGACGCGGTCGACCCGTGGAGGCGCCATATTCGCGACCACGCTCGCGAATGAGCTGGCCCAGTTCAGCCTCGCCCTCAAGCATCTCCGTTGGGAATGGGCCCTCACCTACGCGCGTTGTATAAGTGCGCACAATCCCCAGCACGCCCGTGAGCCGATGCGGCGCAAGACCGGTACCACAAATCGCGCCCCCCACCGTTGTGCTTGAGGAAGTAACGAAAGGGTAAGTCCCGTGATCTACATCCAGCAGAGTAGCCTGCGCCCCTTCGAGAAGGATCGAGTGCCCTGCGGCGGCTGCCACATTAAGGTAGTGTGTCGTGTCACCGATGAAGTTGCCGAGTCGTTCCGTGAGTCGCAACATCTCCGTGAAGATTTCATCGACATCAAGTTTCTCACCGCCGTAGGCCTGGATGATCCGGTTCGCATCTTCAAGATTTCGCTCGATGCGCGAGCGCAAAACGTCAGGGACCAGGGCGTCGGCCGTGCGTATTCCGCGTCGACCGGCCTTGTCCTCATAAGCAGGGCCAATGCCTCGCAGGGTAGTGCCAACTTTCTCATTGCCGAGCCGCTCCTCGCTCGTGTGGTCCAAAGCCCGGTGGTATGGGAATATCAGGTGCGCACGTGAGCTGATCTTGACCCGCTCAGGTGAGACCTCAATGCCCTGGACCGTTAATCTATCGGCCTCCTCAAAAAAAGCTTTCGGATCGATCACCATGCCATTGCCAAGCACGCAGATTTTGCCTTGATGAACGATCCCCGAAGGAAGCAAATGCAGCACGAACGAACGATCTCCGACCTGCACGGAATGGCCGGCGTTGTGTCCGCCTTGATAACGGACCACGATATCAAAACGCGCGGCGAGCAGATCGACGATCTTGCCTTTGCCCTCGTCACCCCACTGGGCGCCTATTACAACAACAATCTTCGACATTGATCTTTTGTTCTTGGGCTTTAGGTCTTTGGGACTTTGAGCTTTGTACTTTGAACTCTGATTGAGATTTTGAATCGCAGGTTCAGGTGCTAGACGCAAAGAACAAAGAACAAAATACAAAGCACAAAGTACAAACTAAAGGCCAAAGACCAAGACTTTCAGCTAGCTCTCCCCAGCCGGACCGGTTTCTCAATGAAATAGTAACTGCAGGTTCCACGCACCTCATCGATGTCCCGTCTTTCAATGGGAAACAGGCGGCAGGAGTTTGGTCGGTTCTCGTAAATCCCGCAGATAGTTGAGCCGTCTGAATTCTTTTTCAGGAAAGGACACTTGAAAAGCAGCTCGCAACAAGCGCCGCATCGATTACAGTCGCCGCGACGCAGCGCCAGAGCGGCAATCACCTCCCGCTTGCGGAAGTTAGTATTTATTAAACGTCGAATTTTTCCCTGAGCTTGTCGGGCGCGCAGCTTTGCATCTTCGACCTGGCGTGAACGTAACCTTTCCGCTAGTCGCTCTTCGAAAGAGCGCTGTCTTGCCATGGCAGCAGCACGGAGTGATTTCATTCGGCAGTTGTGCTCAGGTGAACAGGCGACAGTGTGGTTGAAAAACCTATCGTAGGACTAGCGGTAAAACGCCTCAGGCTGAAAACGCGGAACGGCGCGGAGCAATCCGCTAGCGATAACTCCGCGCCGCAACCTGAAGAATCACGCCGTGGCTGCGCTGACGTGTTTGTCAATCATGCGGGAAATGGCCTCTTTGGAAGTCGCGCCTACCACGCGTTCCTCTTCCTTGCCACCCTTGAAAAGAATTAGTGTCGGGATACCTTTAATTCCATAGCGTTGGGATATGGATGGGTTGTCGTCGACGTTAAGTTTAACTACCACCGCGGTGCTCGCATATTTCTCCGCCACGGCGTCAACCGTGGGAGCCAGCATTCTGCAAGGCGCACACCAGGCGGCCCAGAAATCTACCAAGACAGGCTTGTCTGATTGTAGAACGTCTTTTTCAAAACTGCTGTCACTAACTTCGGTTACATGCTGGTTCATTAAAATCTCCTTGTCGTTCGCACTGTTTCTACTATCAGGCCGAATCAAGCAAACCCGCCCGGCCGCCAAGCCTGGTTGCCAATCCGTACTGGTTGCAGTTTGCACGCGTTGGGAAATACCGGTCAATTACAGAATCGAGGAGCGGCCGGGTTTGTGCGATAAACATTCAAGTCGTAAAGAAAACCAGATTCTATAGTCAGTTGACGGTCGCGCAACTGGACCCGGTCGCTACTGGTCCTCGGTTCTGTAATTGAGTGGCATCTCCTCTAGCATGTCAAACTGCATCAGTACCTACCAATCATGTCGGGGACTTCAAGATTGCTTCGTAAATCTCTAAATACTTCTTGGCTGCGGCGGACCATGAATTATCCATGGTCATGCCATTTCGCTGCATCTGCCTCCATGCTTCAGGCTTACCATAAAAATAAAGTGCTTCGCGTATTTTTTCAAGCAGAGCGGAGGTGGTGTACGAGTAAAACTTGAACCCGTTGCCCGCGCCACGCTCCGGATCGAAGTTTTCTACCGTGTCGTCAAGTCCGCCCGTAGCACGAACAATAGGCACTGTGCCGTAGCTCAGGCTGTACATCTGGTTGAGCCCGCATGGCTCATAGAGTGAGGGCATCAGAAACATGTCTGCGCCGGCTTCGATCTGATGTGCCAGCGGCTCGCCGGCGTAGCCCTTGTAGATACCCACTCGCTGTGGCGCGCTGTCGTGCCAGCGCTGCAGGAAATCCTCATATTCTTTAGCCCCGGCCCCCAGAGCAATAAAGAATGAGCCCGTATCAAGAATTGCACCGGCTGCTTGTCGGATCAAGTCGTAACCCTTCTGGGCAACCAGCCGGGAGATGATGGCAATAATCGGCCTTTCTGGCTCCTGCGGCAGGCCGAAGCGACGCAGGAGGTCGAGTTTGCATTCACGTTTGCCGGCGAGATCTTCGGCGGAAAAGTTCGCCGCAATATGCGGATCTGTCTTAGGATTCCAAACATCGTAATCGACACCGTTGGTGACGCCGACAAAGCGGTCGCGACGAGCTCGCAACAGCCAGTCGAGACCATATCCCTGCTCGGCTGTCTGCACTTCCTCGGCATAACGGCGGCTCACCGTCGAAAGGGCGTCGGCGGCGACTAAGCCCGCCTTCAAGGCTGACGCGGCTCCCTTGAACATGAAATCGTCGCGTTCCGGCGGGTCGCCAAAACCCAGCCACCAGAGGTCCTGCGGATTGAAGGCGCCTTGATAGGCGATATTGTGAACTGAGAAGAGGGTGCGTGTTGGCTGGTAAAAAGAGTCGTAACGACGGCGAGCGCGCAGTTCGATGACGGCAAAACCGCAGGGCCAGTCGTTGCCGTGAATGATGTCGGGCTGCCAGTCGAGATGTTTACAAAGCGCGAGGGTCGCGCGCGAGAAGAAGGCGAACCGCTCGTGATCGTCGCCATAGCCGTAGATGGAAGGCCGTGAAAAATACTCGGGCGCTTCGATCAAGTAGCCCGGAGCCCCGGCCGCATCGCTTTGCCAGACTCGCGTGGGCCGAACCCCGCCCCGCCACTCCACTGGAACGTTCTCAATAACCTTGTCAGTTAGGAAGCCGCGATCGATCTGCTCGTAATGAGGAAGGATCACGACTGCGTCCCTATCGTGTTCCCGCAGGGCTTTGGGAAGCCCCCCTGCGACATCGGCGAGTCCCCCGGTTTTTGCGAAGGGCACAACTTCAGAGGAGAGCAACGCTACGCGCATTAAGACAGGGATGGAATATGAACAGATGAATAATGGGTTATTGCCGATTGCCGATTGCCGATTGCCGATTGCCAGTTGCCAATTGCCGATTTCTTCTGATTAATCCCGCGTCGCTGCTTTCAGAATTGGATGGCCCTACACCAAGACACAATTGGCAATTGGCAATCGGCAATTGGCAATGTTACTAGCTTTGCATCGAGGCCAGGAAGTCGGCATTTGACTTCGTCTTCTCGAGCCGCTCGAGCACTACTTCCATTTGTTCGACAGGGGACAGGGGATTAAGAACGCGGCGCATCACCCAGATTCTGGCTAGATCCTCTTTACTTAACAACAACTCTTCCTTTCGTGTTCCTGAGCGCTGCAGATCGATGGCGGGAAACAGTCGCTTGTCGCTGAGTCGCCGGTCCAGGTGGATTTCAGAGTTACCTGTGCCCTTGAACTCTTCAAAAATGACGTCGTCCATGCGCGAGCCGGTGTCTATCAGGGCCGTGGCGATAATGGTCAGTGACCCGCCTTCCTCAATGTTGCGAGCTGCGCCAAAGAATCGTTTAGGTCGCTGCAGCGCGTTTGAATCGATACCGCCGGACAGGATCTTGCCGCTCGGCGGAACCACCGCGTTGTGTGCACGCGCCAGACGGGTGATCGAATCAAGCAGGATTACGACGTCGCGCTTGTGCTCCACCAAACGCTTGGCCTTCTCGATCACCATGTCCGCAACTTGCACGTGGCGGGTCGGTGGCTCGTCGAAAGTGGACGAAATCACTTCACCCTGTACAGAACGCTGCATGTCCGTAACTTCTTCCGGGCGCTCGTCAATCAGGAGCACAATCAGAGTCACTTCGGCATGATTCTGCGTGACCGAATTAGCGATGGCTTGTAGCAGCATGGTTTTGCCCGTGCGCGGCGGTGAAACGATCAAGCCGCGCTGGCCCTTTCCCAGC
>JAIVJP010000023.1:0-10087 GCA_020199975.1 Acidobacteriota bacterium | reverse complement strand
GTTGATGGCTTCAACTTTGATGAGAGCGAAGTAGCGCTCGCCCTCTTTCGGAGGCCGGATCTGGCCACTTACCGTGTCGCCGGTGCGCAGGTCAAACTTGCGAATCTGCGAAGGCGAAACATAAATGTCGTCCGGGCCAGGAAGGTAGTTGTATTCAGGAGCCCGCAGAAAGCCGAAGCCGTCAGGCAAGGTTTCGAGAACACCCTCAGAGAAGATCAGACCGCTTTTCTCGGTTTGCGCTGCGAGAACTTTGAAGATTAGTTCCTGCTTGCGCATTCCCGTAGCTCCCGGAACGTCCATGCCCTTGGCAATGGATGTGAGCTTCGAGATAGACATTTCTTTGAGATCGGCGAGGTTTAAGAAACCTTCCTCGCGCTCTCGGCCGTCTCGGCTCTCTTTTTCCGGAGCTTCGGCAGTGGCTACGCTGCTGCCGCCGTTCTCTTCGATAGCATCACTATTGTTCGCGCCTGAAGCGCGTGAGCGTGGTCGTTGTGGCATATGAATTCTCTATCTTAGGTTTGAATGAAAGTCGCAGCCTCTCGGGTGAAGGCCAAGTTTCCTCGGGTTGCTATTAAGATCGAAGCTGAGAATCGGGAATGGCACAAAGGCTCACTACCGGGCGTCTCCAGAACCCATGATCATTCGCAAGGCAAAGATTTCTCCTCGACGATGTCTGCAAGGATTTCGATTGGGAGCGGATTTTCTTGTGCACCGCTCTGATGCGGGGTTGCCCACCGCGCGTGGCCTAAGCAAAACCAAGATGCGAAAAAAGGGCTTGGGAAGTTCTACCTGCGAACTTTGCAATTGTTCAAGGAACAACGAGATTCTACGAGGTTTTTACTCAATTGAAAATCTAAAACTGAGAAACGGTCAGGGCATTCTCAATTGTGCGCCAAACCTGATCCCGGCCACGTCCGGTTTTCGCGGAGAAAGCAACTACGCTGTCTTCGCCAAATGCGCGTTTGACGCGGCCCATGCTCTCCCGCAACTCGTTGTTAGACAGCTTATCGGATTTGGTGGCGACTATTAATCGTGGCTTTGCACTGTGCTTTAGCCAGTCGTGAAGCTGCAAATCCAGTTTTGTGGGTTCGTGGCGCGAATCTACGATTTGAATTGATAACACAAGCTGAGTACGCTTGGCAAGGTAGCTCGTAACCATCTCGCCCCAGGTGGTTCTAATGTTCTTCGGAACGCGAGCATAGCCAAAGCCCGGAAGATCTACAAAACTGAATTGCCCATTAATTTGAAAGAAATTTAACGATTGCGTCCTGCCCGGCGTGGATGATGTGCGCGCCAGCCCATGGACTCTCAGCAGGGAATTTATCAAGCTCGACTTGCCCACGTTTGAGCGACCCATGAATGCAATCTCTAATCCCCGGTCGCGTGGCCAATCCGCCTCCGTAAAAGCGCTCTTGATAAACTCCGTGCTGGAGACCCTCATCGCTCTTGCCGAACAGGTTGCGCCGCTACCCGGTCGCTACCGCTCTCGGTTCTGACAAGGCGCGGGCCGAAACCATCAAGCGGCGTTCAGTTTCAGCCTTGCGGAGCTGAGGCCACCGCCGCTGCGGCCTGAGTTTTCGCCGCTCGCTCCTCGCGCATCTCCCCAAACTTCTTCATGCGCTCCCTCATGGCTATGAGTTTTTCATCGATATTCGGAATCCGCTTCACCAAGGTCTCGAGATTGCGCAGGAATTCGGGCGAACCAAACATGGTCCGGATGTCCTCTATGACTGGCTCGATCTTGGAGTAAACGAAGATGTGTTCACCGTTCGTCTCATTGAACAACGTCTCATCGATCGCCCCGTTGTTAACCATGGCCGCCGCCATATCCCAGTAGCTAATTACCATACGATAGTGGCCACTGTGCTCGCCCAAAAGCGCGTCGAAAACGTCCTGAATGTTTGTGGGATTGAACGTGAACATCCAGTTGCGAGCCTCGCGCATTACTGGTTCGCGTCTCAGGTCATAAAGCTTAAGAATCAACTCCGCATCATCATGTTTGCTCATGTAGGGCCTCCTGGAAAAGTAGTTTTAGAGTTAAGAGTAGGCAAGCGAACTTTTCGATGGTCGTCTTCTGGGACGAAGACCTATACGAAAGCTAAGCTTGATTTCCCGCTTGTTAGCTTGTCGGAATTCGGTGTGAAGGCTGCTCGGTCGTCCAAAGCGGTGGCGTCTTCGTCTCAGGTTCGGCGTCCGCATCAGTTGGGCAGACGTCCTCGAGCGCAAGCGCCAGCACCTCGTCGATGGTTTCGACCAGGTGAATGCACAATACGTCGCGCACCTCCGCCGGAACCTCTGGCAAGTCCTTCTCGTTGTCCTTGGGCAGAATAATCGTATCGATTCCGAAGCGATGGGCCGCAAGCAGTTTTTCTTTCACACCACCGATCGACAGGACGCGACCACGCAGAGTGATCTCCCCCGTCATTGCCACGTTCTTCCTCACAGCCGCGCGGGTCAGCGCTGAGGCCATAGCGGTGGCCATGGTGATGCCCGCGGATGGACCATCTTTTGGTATCGCGCCTTCGGGAATATGGATATGTAGATCACGCTTGCGGATAAAATCGAGACTCATCGCCAGCCGCTCAGCTCGCGCCTTGATGCACGTAAGCGCCGCCTGCGCCGATTCCTGCATCACATCGCCCAGCTTACCAGTGAGAGTCACGCCGCCACGCCCTTTAACGAGGGTCGCTTCTATCTGCAGCACCTCGCCGCCGACCTCGGTCCAGGCAAGCCCGGTCGCCAGCCCAATCTCACTCTCAGCCGCAACACCTTGCTGCCGGAATTTAATGGGGCCGAGCATCTCACGGACGCGGTCCGCGTCGAGTGTGTCTTTGAAATCCGCCGCTACGCTCTCGGAGACAAACTTGCGGGCCAGCTTGCGGCAACAGGAACCAATCTCACGTTCCAGGTTGCGCACGCCCGCCTCACGTGTGTAATGCCGGGTGATTTCCAGCAAGCCTTCATCTGAGAAAGTGAACTGCTCCGGCTTAAGGCCGTTGCTTTCCGCTTGTTTCGGTACCAGGTGACGTTTGGCGATCTCGAGTTTCTCGCGCTCCGTGTAACCAGAAAGGCGAAGTATTTCGAGACGATCCTGCAGCGCCGGCGGAATAGTGTGTAGCACGTTGGACGTAGCTATAAAGAAGACCTTGGAGAGATCGTATTCAACGTCAAGGTAGTGGTCCTGGAACGTATGGTTCTGTTCGGGATCGAGGACTTCGAGCAAAGCGGCACTCGGGTCGCCACGAAAGTCAGCGCCAAGTTTATCGACCTCATCAAGTAGTAAAACGGGGTTAACTGAACCGGCCTTCTTCATCATCTGAATGATCTGGCCCGGCAAGGCTCCGATGTAGGTGCGACGATGGCCGCGGATCTCTGCTTCATCACGCACCCCTCCGAGGGACAAGCGCACGAACTTCCGGCCCGTAGCCCGAGCGATGGATTTACCGAGGCTTGTTTTTCCAACTCCCGGGGGGCCGACAAAGCAAAGAATCGATCCTTTGGGGTTCTTTACCAATTGGCGCACGGCGAGATACTCGAGAATTCGCTCCTTGATCTTTTCCAGGCTGTAATGGTCCTCGTTGAGAACCTCTTCCGCCTTGATCAGATCTCTAATCTCCTTGCTCTTCTGTTTCCAGGGCACACTGACCAGCCAGTCGATGTAAGTACGGGAGACTGTGCCTTCGGCAGACATGGGCGGCATTGCTTCAAGCCGGTGCAATTCCTGCAGCGCTTTCTCTTTCGCCTCGTCAGTCATGCCAGCGTCTTCGATCTTTTTCTTCAGATCTTCGAGTTCGGCTTTCTCGTCTTTGCGGCCCAGTTCTTTATGAATAGCTTTGATCTGCTCGTTGAGGTAGTACTCTTTTTGCGCCTTCTCCATCTGACGTTTAACGCGGGTCTGGATCGTCCGGTCAAGCTGACGCTTTTCAATCTCCATCTCGAGCAGCTCAATCAATCGCTGCAGACGAGCCTGTGCGGAAAACAGTTCCAGCAAGCCTTGCTTGTCTTCAACGGAAATGCGCAACTGAGACGAAAGCGCGTCCGCCAGGTGAGAAGGCTCCGGGTTGCGCAGTGCCGTTTGGATAGCATCAGTCTGCGTGTCTGGGGCCAGACGAAGATGCTGCTCAACAAGCTGGCCTACCTTCTGAATGAGTGCATCCAGCCGCGTGCCCTCTTCATTAACCACTGGCGCACGTTTCACCAGGGCCATAAAAGTCCCATCAGTATTCTCCACGCGCACGGTGGTCGCACGCTCGCGACCTTCTACCACAACCTTGATCTGACCGTTCTCCTGTTTCTGAGACTGCAAAATTCGGCCGAGCGTGCCCACACCATAGATTTGTTCAGGGTCGGGCTCGTCAACCGTGGCATCGTGCTGGGTTGCCAGATAAATGGTGCGATCCGCGGAAAGGGCCTGTTCCAGTGCGCGCACTGAGCCCTTGCGACCGATTTTAAAAGCTACTTTCGTAAAGGGGAAAATCACGACGTCACGGATAGGCACCATGGGGTACCAGGCGACGTCAGCCGGGGAATGATCCGAATATTCTTCCATGTTCTGAATAAACGTTTAACCCTACTCTGTTTGCAGGAGGGGCGAGCCGCTCAAATTGGCGTCTCGCCCCTCATAAGCTGGTCAATTGTAAATCATTTCCCAGATACGCGCCACTTTCGATTTATTAAGGCTTGCGCAGCGCTAAGCACTGTCCGCTCATCCTTGTCATTGAGTTTCCCGACGAGAGATGGAACATCCGCCTGTCCGCCTGCTTTCGGCTGCTGCGCCAATCCCAGCGTCTGAAGACAGAGGAGCGTCAGGACAAAACAACTGAGAGCGCGAAAACCAAACACTTTGTTCTTCATAGAGCGCGATTGAAGCAAAGGCAATGCCAGAGCGCAATCTTAGAACACTTGAAAGAAGGATAGGGATGGTTACAGTACCGGCGTTGCGCTCATCTTAGCCACGCTGATAAGGTTCAGCCCTTTGATGTCATCTTTTCCGCGTTCGTTCTTTTACCTCGTCTGCGAATCATCAACCATGTCACCCCTATCACGACAACGCCGAGAGCGCCCCCAGCGGCGAGCCAGACGTTACCGACGACTCCTAGAATGATCATGAACCCGAAAATCAATGTTCCCGGAGGCGCGAACGCAAAAAATCCCGTAATTAATAAAACAGCGATGCGTTTAGGACTTCTCACAAAGTTTGCTGATCAGCTAAAAGAGTATTGGTCGTCTCCTGTTTCGGGCCATCAAGCGCTTCGGGAAGCCAGATCATGAAATCGCTGCCACCGTTCTCTAAATTGACTTGCGCGTTGGCCGTCTCTCTGGCAATCATACCCGGCGGTCTCCTCCTGATACTAATTTTAAAGTACGGCGTTGACATACCCTACTGGGATGAGTGGCAGTACGTCTCGTTCTTCGAGAAGTTCTCTCAAGGCACTCTCAGTCTCAGCGACCTCTTCGCGCAGCAGAACGAGTACCGGCAATTCTTCCCAAATCTTATTTTCGTCGGTCTCGGGTGGCTGACGAAATGGGACAAAAGGTACGAACTGCTGGTGAGCTTCGCGCTCGCCTGTCTCGTCTCATTCAACATTTATCGATTGGGAAGATTGACAATGGGCGGCAGCCCGACGCGCCGTTTAATGATCTATTTCCTAGCCAATCTTCTCATCTTTTCTCCCGTCCAATATGTTAACTGGCTGCTCGGCATGCAAATCATTTATTTCATGCCCATCGCCTGCCTGACGACGTGTCTGGTCATCGCTTATTCACAGCTCGGTGCCCGCGCGAAGTTTCTGTCGTGCATGTGTCTGGCAACGGTCAGCACTTTCTCCTCCGCCAACGGAATCTTGTGCTGGTTGGTGGTACTCCCCTTGCTCACTTGCCCGGACTCGCGGGAAAAACTGACCAACAAGAGGTGGCTGATATTGGCGTGGATTGTCGGGTTCGTAGTCAGCGCCGCGCTTTACTTTAACGGCTATCAAAAAACTTTGGGCCACCCTAGCCTTTCCGATTCTCTGATTCATCCGGTAAAGGCATTAGAATATTTCTTAATTCTTTTAGGTAAAGCGCTGGAGCCGGGCGACATGATTCTCCTGAAGCAGCAGTTTGGCACAGGACACAAAATCATCGCTACCGCTACCGGACTGACAGTGGCAGCTCTCTTCATAGTGTCGGCGCTGTGCATACGAAGACATATGAGACTAGCGCACCGGGCGGCGGGGTGGTTAATGCTCGGAACTTATTCAATCATGACCGCTGTTTTAGTGACAGTTGGGCGTACCGGTTTCGGCGTCGAATATGCTTTCACTCCGCGCTACACAACCTTCACCTTGTATTTACCCATCGCTTTGGTGCATCTCCTCCCGATGATTCTTGAGCGTCACGTGGCGGAAGGCCGTCTCCCCGGCAAGACAAAAATGCTTCTGGCAAACGGTCTGGATGGCTTGAAATTTTTGCGGCCCGGTTTGATCAAAAGCAACCGGGTGCAAGACATCGCAGCTGCCGGCGCACAAAATCCTGAATCTTACGGTTCGCTCGACTCCGTCATCCAGACGGGCGAAGACGGTTACACTGCTTCGGGCTGGGCGGTGTTGCCGCAGCGGGGTGACGCTGCCGACGCTATTCTTCTCACTTACGACAGGGCGGACGGAGACTCCGTTATTTTCGCTCTGGCCGACACGGGCGCGGAAAGAGGCGTGGTTGCAAGGGTTTTGCGGAGAGGTTCGCCATCCGACTACGCGGGCTGGCGAAAATCTTTCGCAGTTAATGACCTTCCCACAAATCCGGTTATAATTACCGCATGGGCTTTCGACGCGCGCACCGGCAAGGCTGTTCAGCTCGACGGCACGCACGTCATTCAAAAAACGAGTACGCCGAAAGTCAGATAATCATGATGCCGCCAGCGAATCGCCGCGCCAGTATTAGTGTCTTTTTCCCCGCGTACAACGACGAGGTCTCGATTGCGCCGCTGGTGCGGGATGCTATCGCCGTCCTAGAGACTTTGACGGACGACTACGAGGTGATCGTGATCAACGACGGGAGTGCGGACGCCACGCCGCGCGTCCTCGACGAATTGGCGCGCGGGCTGCCGCACGTCGAAATCATCCACCATGAAACGAACAAGGGTTATGGCGCGGCGCTCCGCACGGGCTTCAACGCCGCGAGTAAGGATTTGGTTTTTTACACGGACGGCGATGGGCAGTATGACGTGCGCGAACTCGTCAACCTGTTCCCGCTGATGACCGGCGCGGTTGACGTGGTCAACGGTTATAAGATAAAACGTGCAGACAAACGACACCGCATCTTGATCGGCTCGATCTACAAACGGACGGCGCGGTTTTTATTTCGACTCCCCATCCGTGACGTTGATTGCGACTTTCGGCTATTGCGCCAAAGTGCCCTCCGCCGAATCGAATTGGTGTCGTCGAGCGGCGTTATTGGCGTCGAGCTGGTGCGGAAGCTGCACGCAGCAGGTTGCGTCTTCGTGGAGTCGCCAGTGCATCATTACCTGCGCGCTCATAGCCAGTCGCAGTTCTTCAGGCCGGGTCGGGTGGCGCACACGGCCCTCGATTTTCTCGTGCTGTGGTTGAAGCTCTTCCCCCTACGGTGGCTCTCGGCCGCGTCGGGTGACGATCGAGGGGCAGGCGCGGAACTCTTGACCCCCGGCGAAAAGGCTCAGTGTCCAGTTAGCACCGGGGGGACAAAAAGGTAGCAGGCGTAAGTTTTCCCCCTGCTGGCTCACAACACACAAGCCCCCAGCCAGTGTCAACTCTTTTGAGTAACTTATGACGACTACGGCCCAATGCCTCAGCGCATATAAAAGCAGGTCGGTGCTCATCACCGGGGGCCTCGGATTCATCGGCAGTAATTTGGCGCGTAAGCTGGTGGAGATCGGCGATGTCGAAGTGTCCATTATCGACGCGCTGGTGCCGGATCAGGGCGGTAACCTCTTTAACGTTGAAGATATTAAAGGCCGCGTCAAGGTGCAGACCGCCGACATCGGCGACGACTATGTCATCAACCACCTCGTCGGCGGGGTCGATTACATTTTCAACCTCGCGGGCAACGTCAGCCACCTCGAATCCATGTTGCGGCCACAACACGACTTGGAGTTGAACTGCGCCGCACAACTCACGCTGCTCGAAGCCTGCCGCAATTTCAACCCGCACGTGAAGATCGTTTTCACGAGTACGCGGCAGGTCTATGGCAAACCTGTCTATCTACCGGTTGATGAACATCACCGTGTGATGCCCCTCGACATCAACGGCATCCACAAATTGGCCGCCGAAAATTACCACCAACTCTACAATCGGGTTTACGGCCTGCGCACCGTGTGCTTGCGCTTGACAAACACTTACGGCCCACGCCAACTCGTCCGCCATAACCGGCAAGGATTCATCGGGTGGTTCATCCGTCAGGCCCTCGACGGCGGCGTGATCGAACTCTTCGGCGAAGGCCGGCAGCGGCGCGATATGAATTACGTTGATGACGTAGTCGAGGCGCTACTGTTGGCCGGCGCGAGCGAGGCCGCCGAGGGCGAAATTTTCAACCTCGGCGGCGACGCACCGGTGAGCTTGTCTGATCTGGCGCAAGAGCTGATCTCGCTGACGGGGCGCGGCTCTGTTAATCCCGTGCCGTTCCCGCTCGAACGGCAGTTGATCGACATCGGCAACGCTTATTCGAGCTATCAGAAGATAGAGACGGCGCTAGGGTGGCGTCCGCACACGCCTTTGGGCAAGGGGCTGGCTCACACCGTAGAGTTTTACGAAAGGAATCGGACACATTATTGGGAGCCGGAGGCGAATACCGTTCCTCGATCTAACGCGGCAGCATCGGGAGATTGAGGCGGAAGCCGCCGCCACGCTCGGGCGAGTGATGGCGGGCGGCGTCTTCATCCTCGGTCGCGAGGTCGAAGCATTTGAAGAAGAGTGGGCGCGGTTTTGCGGCGTGCGCGGCGCGGCGGGCGTAAACTCCGGAACCGACGCGCTCTCGCTCGCGCTGATTGCTTCCGGGGCCGTGCGTCAGAGAAGGCAGGACGAAGTCATCACGTCGCCTCTGACGACTGCCTATACAGCGCTCGCCATCCTCAACGCCGGCGGCGTTCCCGTCTTCGCCGACATCGACCCGCAAACTTACACGCTCGACGCGTCCGCCGTCGAACGAGTAATCACTCCGCGCACGCGCGCAATCATGCCCGTCCATCTCTACGGCCAGATGGCCGACATGCCTTCGCTCTGCGAAGTGGCCGCGCGTCATGGGTTGACCGTCATCGAAGACGCCGCGCAGGCGCACGGCGCGCGGATAGAGGGGAAGCGCGCGGGCGCGCTTGCTCACGCGGCGGCTTTCAGTTTTTACCCGACGAAAAATCTCGGCGCGTGCGGGGACGGCGGCGCAGTCACGTCAGATGACGTGGCTCTAATTGAGTGTGTGAAAACATTGCGGCAGGGCGGACACGCCCCGGCTTTCCTAGCCGGCGTCGAGGGTCGCAATTCGCGTCTCGACGAGATGCAAGCGGCGCTCCTGCGTGTCAAGCTTCAGTATCTTGAAAAATGGAATGAGCGGCGGCGGAGTCTCGCGCGAATTTATGACGAAACGTTACGGCACGGCAGGGCGCTACAACTTCCGTCGGCGCGCGCGCCCCAATCGCACGTTTACCACCTCTACGTCGCGCAGCACCCGCGGCGGGACCGCTTACGTTCCCACCTCGCCGCACACGGAATCGAGACGTTAATTCATTACCCTTTCCTGCTCCACCAACAACGCTTGTTCCAGCGACCTGAGCAGGGCGCTCTGCCTGTGGCCGAAGACGTAGCGGGCAAAATCATATCCTTGCCCCTGCACCCTTACCTCACGGAAGAAGAGGCACGCGAAGTCGCGGACAAGATCCTCCACTTCGAATCATGACGGCCGGAAAGCGTCAGCTTGTCAGAGCAGCCTGATAACTCAGCCGCGAGGCTTCTCGGCGACGCAAATAGCGGAGAGGCCGGCGGGCAGACTCGCCCGTGGGTTTTTCAGGATTCGCGCCTCGCTCACGAGTGCAGTGGCGAGGACGCGGTTCAGCCACTCTAACTTTGGCGGCAACGGCTTAACG
>JAIVJP010000544.1 GCA_020199975.1 Acidobacteriota bacterium | reverse complement strand
CGCTCGATCAGGTAGACCCGAGGTGCAGCAGGGTCAACACTAATAAAGAGGTACCCGGCGTCCCGAAGGCCAAAGTGGATAGCCAGAGACAGAGGAGATAGCTGGAAGGTCCTGCCCAGGAACCTGCCACTCAAATGGCTGCTAATCTCCTTGACGATCCCTGCTATTGTTTGTTGGTTCACGGAATTACTCGGGGCGGCAGGGCGGGGTCCCCACGCGGGCAGCCCTCGCGGGGTGCTAGGCTAACAGATTTCGCACAGCACGCAAAAAGGCTCTGCTTGAATTATTAGAGCAGAGCCCGACTTAACTCGATTGATTGCTGCTACACGATGATAACAGTGGTACCGGTAAGACGATCGTGTCCTGTTTGGCTGTCACGATCGATAAGCACGTAAAGTGCCGCGAGTCCTAGAGTCAGGACAGTTGCAAGGTAAACGAGAGCGCGTCCGGCCGATTGCTTGCCCGTCGGGATCAAGCCGGTCCGGGCATCCACGATGCGCAAAGAAAAAAGTCGCATTCCAAGCGTGCGCCCGGTTAAAGCGGTCGAGATGGTGAAATAGAGAAAGCTCATCACTGAGAAGACTGCTGCTCCCGTGGCAGCCACTTTCAAGTCCGTCCAATTTCCATTCGTCAGTTCCACGAAAGCGGCGAAAGGCGCACAGAGAAGGGCAACCACCATAAAATCACCCACGGCGCCTAGAACCCGACGAAAGGCCGGTGCGTGATGATACTTGACGACCTCGACGCGAACGGCCGTAGGGACGGAATCCAAATAGTTAAGCGATGTATCGTTCTCGACGATCATCCGTCGCGGCTTGGGTTTCGTTCTCTGACTTTCGATTTTTGTGAGCTGAGGCGGGACTACAACCAGATTGTGAACTTTCTCAGGCTGAGCTTGCTCAGTTTCGGAAAGACGGTCGAACTGCTGAGGCTCAAGCGTACCGACCGCGGCAACTCCGGCAATTTCGAACTCTGGCAGTGCTTCGGCTCTATATTCATTTTCGGTTGCGTAAGCCAAAGCAGCAGCTCCCGGCCTGCTGGCTAAGCGATTCACGCCCTGCGCTGCGTGCGCACGTTCGATGCGACGCAGCGCCGCGGTGACGATAGGATTCAATGGTGCGACGTCCGCCTGGGGTAGTAACTCGAGCGGCGGCGAGACCTTGGCAGCCTCAAGAGCAGCTTCGCGGGCCCGCTTTTCCTGGACTTCACGCACGCGCTCGCTTAATTCCTTGCGCCATTGGGGAACGGAGCTCCTCGAAACACCCGGAAACTCAATTAGCTTTGAAGTCGATTGATGATTTTGTGCGCCGTCTGACTCCGCTGCGGAAGTTTCAGCCATGTCCAAGACCCCAGAGAGCGTCTCCTTAACATTGGAGACGCCTTCACACACCGGACACTGCACTACCCCGACTTTCTGGAAAGCGCCGCACGAGGGACATTGCATACCAGAGTGCCTCCGAAGGACAGCGTGTGAGCCCGCATTTAAAAGAAAGGCCAACAGCTAAACCCAAGCTTAGTGTCGAGTCCCGGCGCATCCTATCAGGAATTACTTTAAGTGGTCAACCAGAATTATTCAGGTGGCTGGAGTTGGCAATGACGGTGTTTGAATTGCTGAGTTAAATAGGCCTGTGGAAATCTCAGGCATGGCCGAGACAGTCTACGAA
>JAIVJP010000315.1 GCA_020199975.1 Acidobacteriota bacterium | reverse complement strand
GATCAACCGAGATTGGGAAAATCGAGAGACTGTTTGGAGTGGAGATCGAAGACGACGATTTCACGACCATTGCCGGGCTGGTCATTAACGAATCGGGGAAGGTGCCGCGTTCTGGTGAGCACTTAACTTTTCGCGGCCTCGATGTCGAAGTCCTGGAAGCCGACGAGCGGCGTATCGGACGCCTGCGTCTGAAACGCGCGTCTCAAGAGAATGGGAGCGAAGGTCAAACCAGCTGATGACCACCAGACTCAAGAGCTTGGTTCCAATTTGAGATTTAACCATGGCGACTAGAAGCAAATTCCTGCGGGGACGGAAAATCGATCCCGCCCCAATAACCTCGAAGACGACTCTGGTTAGTCTTGTTGATGAAGCATTTCTGGCTTACAACGCGGCGCGTTTGCGAGAAGCCTGCCAACTTTTCACGCGGAAGATGCTTGAGGCGGAAGTCACAATAGGCCTCTCGCTAACGGGCGCACTAACCCCTGCGGGTCTGGGTGTCTCAGCCCTGATTCCTCTGATCAAGGCCGGCTTCATTGATTGGATTATTTCCACAGGCGCGAATCTCTATCACGATACCCACTTCGGCATTGGGCTCTCAATGCACCAGGGCAATGCGCAGACTTCTGACATCGTGCTTCGAGAAGAAGGGGTGGTGCGCATCTACGACATCTTCTTCGATTATTCCGTTCTGCTTGACACTGATGCTTTCTTCCGAAAAATCATCGAAGCCGAAGAATTTCAAAAACCGATGTCCACGGCCGAGTTTCACTACCTCTGTGGCCGTTACGTGCATGAGCGCGAGCGAAAACTGGGACTGAAGGATAGGTCTCTACTGGCTGTCGCTTACGAATATGCTGTGCCAATCTACACTTCATCGCCTGGTGATTCGTCCATTGGCATGAACGTGGCGGCAAAAGCTCTGCAGGGTAACAAACTGGCATTCGATCCCTCGCTTGACGTAAACGAGACGGCCGCGATTGTGCTCGCAGCCAAACGTAATGCCGGCAATCCGGGCAATACCGGGAAGAAAAACTCCGGTCAGCGCAAGCGCAAGCCTGGTCAGTCAGCGGTTTTTATTCTGGGCGGCGGGTCCCCAAAAAACTTTCTACTTCAAACCGAACCACAGATTCAGGAAGTGCTGGGCATTGACGAGCGAGGCCACGACTACTTTCTGCAGGTGACCGACGCACGTCCTGATACCGGCGGGCTTTCCGGAGCAACACCCGGTGAAGCCGTCTCATGGGGCAAGGTTGATCCTGATCGTTTACCGGATGCAGTTGTATGTTATGTTGATTCCACAGTAGCGCTGCCGATCATTACAGCTTATGCTTTGGCGCAACACGCGCCACGCGAGCCTAAGCGACTCTACGAACGTCGTGATGAATTCATGGCTCTGCTGCTTGCTGAATACAAAAAATCGAAGCGGCGTTAGAGTTCCGGAAGTGTCTTAGGAAAGGCAAGAGGTCTGAGTGTTTATGAGTACGACGGCGAGTGTTTACCCGGCAAACTATGACTGCCGCAAATGCCCGGCCTATTGCTGCTCAATTTATGAACGCGTTCAGGTTACTAAACGGGATATCAACCGGCTGGCAAAGCATTTCGACCTGGATTACGAAACCGCGCTGGTGCGGTATACGCGCACCTACAACAGTACCGAACGGGTACTGCGTCGCAAGACGGACCCGGTACTGGGACAATCCTGCACTTTTTTGAATTTGGTAACCCGCCGGTGCAAGATATACAGCGCCCGGCCGGCTGTCTGCCGAGAATTTCCTACCACCGACCGATGTGCTCACTTCGACCTCCTCGAGTTTGAACGCACGCAGCAGGACGATCCCGACGTTTTGCCTTTGATTCAAATTACGTTCAGGAACGGAAACAGGCGCTAAGGCATGCCTGAGGGCCGCGCGGCGGAGCGCGGGGTGAATTTTAATGAATGATCTTCTTTCAAAACTGGTTGGTAAGAAAGTGGAGCTCCGCTGTGAGGGTTCTGCTAGTCTCCATGGCGAGGTTATCAAGGTGGAGGCGGCATGGTTCAGCTAAGAGATCCTGAAGATAAGATCTGCTTCGTGGCGATAGACAAGATCGTGGTGGTCTGGGAAGCGCCTGACGAAGAACACCGGGCAGGCTTTGTGTCTTAGTCGTTGGAACAACTGCTAACAGTGAGCTTTAGCAGAAAGTCAAAACGCCGGCGCTTCAATCGATGCGCTGGCGTTCTACTTGGGGCACAGTGGCGGTCGTTAGTCGACCGTTGGCTCAACCTGCTCTGGCAGGGGCACACGACGAAAACCATCAATGCGAGACAGCCAATAGTTATTAAAAGGTGAATAGACCACGCCGTGACGACGCGAGGCATGATAGAAGCCGTGTTCGTCAGCGACAATCCCAATGTGGGTGAGCCCGCTGAAGAAGACCAACGTGCCAAGCCTAAACTTCTCTTCGGGCGTCGCCGGAGCAAAGCGTGCCCAAAGCGTACGTGCGCTGCTGCGCTCAAAGTCGATTCCTACCGATTGGAACGTACTCCAAACGAATCCGGAACAATCGAATCTAGAAGGTCCGTTAGCGCCCCACGAGTAGGGAGCCCTAAGCCTCTGATCGATCGCCGAGGACATCAATTGCTGGAACTTGAAACCGGCGCTCGTGGTCGTCGCTACGGCTGCCTTGATTTCCTCAGGGGAGGCCAGCGAGATGATGATGGGGTCATCCGCCGAGGCTGGAGTCAGATCATTTGTTAAGGTGTTTCGTGCGACTTGTCGTTCGCGAGTCTCGAAGCTCTGAGCCTGCGCCGTAATAGAGCAGACAAGCGCAAGATACAAGGTCAGCGCATAGGGGAACAGCTTTTGTAAATGCATAGAAGGGGTGCTGCCTTCTGCTAATATTTTTTCCTTATTTCTTTCTTAAGTGAGGGGGCACGCTGAAAGCCTAGCGCAGAATAGCGTCTGCTCATGGATGCGACAAGAAGCAATGTGACTGTTTTGTGACGACTCACATTTCGGCTCTCACCTGCGGACCAAAAGAAGTCACGGAAGATTGCCAGGAGGAAAGTTGTCGCCGCATTTCTACAGTGAACGTTCCATCGCGAAACACAACGGTCAATGTGAATGGGTCTAAGACCCGATTAGGCGTGCAGCGAGCAAATGGGCTCAGGTGTGCTACGAATCAAATACCTTCACGTTTAACGTGCCGATATGATTGATGGCGAAAAGCAATGGGAGTGCGAGCAATATTGGGGACAAGCCCGCTTATTGATTTAAGGGGTCTGGAGGTACAAACAGAAAATTATCAATTCGCCGCGTATTGCCGATTCAAGGGCCAACTCTTGAAGCTACGTAACTTGACCGGAGCCGTGATAGTTCAAGCCAACAGTGATTATTTTTTGAAGCAATTGGTCATAGGGAACGCCGGAGTGTGCAGCCGAATCGGCAAAATCCTCCTCTTGAGCGATTTGGGGGTTAGGATTAGCTTCGAGCAAGTAAAACTGGCCTTCTTCGGTTAACCGGTAATCAAGGCGCGCATAACCGCTGAGGAAAAGATAGCGGTAGATTCGCTTTGAGAGACGTTCCAGGATCTTATGCTGCTCCGGGGTAAGCTCTGCCGCTCTGGTTGCCAGTCCCACTCTCTCCTGGTAAGCCGGGTCCCACTTCACCTTGAGCGTCGCGATATTCTCTGAGCCCTCAGGCAGCTTCTCCATGACTAACTCCCAGGGCGAATACGTCTGAATATTCTGGTTGCCAATCAGACCCACGTAAATCTCGCGACCTTTGATGTATTGCTCTGCTATTGCCGTAGTCTTGTTCTGCCGGTGGATGAACTCCACGCGCTGAGTGAGTTTTTCATCATCGTGGACGAGCGAAGCTTGGGCGATACCGACCGAGCCTTCTTCGCTGATCGACTTCACCAGCAGGGGAAACCTCAGACGCTTTGGCCGCTGCACCTTTCGATTAATTGGAAACACAGCAAAGGTTGGCACTTGCAGACGATGATAAGCCAGAATCATCTTGGTCAGTGCTTTGTCATGGGCGAGGGTCAAACCGCGGGGATTACATCCGGTGTACGCTTGCTTCATCAGCTCGAGATAACTGACGACGTGCTGGTCGTAGAGAGGGTAGCCATGAAACTCTTCCAGCAGATTAAAAGCGATGTGGGGCTTGTGCTCTATCAGCGCGTTACCTATTACATCCAACTGGTTGTAGAGCCCAATCGGATAGACTTCGTGGCCCATCTTTTTCAAGGTCGAGATGACGTCATACTCAGTTTTGACCTCGAGTTTCTCTTTGTCGCTCAGACCATCGAGCGAATCCGGCGGCACCAGGTCCTGATGCACCAGGACGATTATGCGCAGCTTCTTTTTGGGTTCGAAGGTCATACGGCTATGCGATGGTAACCGGAATGAAGCACGTTCATTACCTGGACCGTCAACACAATCATCGTCCGCCGACGAGCTTCGCGTGGCGAGGTCACCAGGCGCAGCTTCAACTCTTTGCAGCGATCGATCATGTTTTGCAAAACATGATCGATGGTGTACTGGTGAACGCCGGTCCCGTCGGCAACGATCTCACGAACTTCGCGACGAACGCTGCGGAGGAAACTGGCGGCACTGGGCCGCAACCGATCCTGCGGATCGTCGGAAAAAATCCGCTTTAGATCCCGATCGTAAACAGCCGGCCAATCAAAATCATATTTCTCTCGCTTGTGACGGTAGTGCTCGCTCAGGGTAATTCTTAAACTCGAAAGCGGCTCTACCTTAGTTCTGGCCCGGTTTCGCGGTTTTGTGCCGGCCAGCTCCTGCATCACGTCATCGATGTATTCCAGCTTGCTCAGTGCCAGCCATCCTTTGTACCGGCGTCGCCAACGGGAGCGTGGTGTCAGCCAAACCGCAAACGTTTCAGCAAAATCTTCGGCTGGATGTGCCTGGGCATACCACGCTCGCAGGTGCAGGACGTAGTTGCGGCTCTTTGGTTTGGGCTTGTAGAAATCGGGATAACGTTGCGCAAAGGAACCGAAGAGTTCGCGCCATTGGCGTTTGAAGTGAAGCCGGAAGGCAGTATCGAGTGCATGACCCGCTTCGTGACGCAGGATGCGCATGCACTCCGTGTCGGTGCCGCCTTCGACCTCGAACATTTGCCTGCGCTCCAATTTCATCAGGCGCGGATGGGCCAGGTAAAAAGGAATTGCAATGCCGGGCACGCCGTCTGGTGAGAACCATTCCTCGGACAGCCAGACGTGTGGCTTGAAGCGGATGCCGCGTTCATTGAGCTCACGGTAGAGACGTTTGATATGCGGCTCGAGGAAGGAGTCCTTGATCTTGATGGGCAGATCGGAAATCCGCATGTTGAGCAAACGCTCGTCAGTCAGACGGTCCCACTGAAGCTTGTAGCTCAAGCTGCGCCTGCCTCCCCGTCCGGGTTTTGGGGGTCTTGAACGGGCGCTCGGCCTGATGACATGATGGTGTGCGAAAGCCAGAAAAACTGAATAACCGGCATTCTATGCGGTGAAACGGCCATCGAAATCAGAATAACGGTGCGAGGCCCATTGTAGCGGCGTTCCCTAGGATGCGCTAGCAGGCATCTGTTTCTACGCCGAAGGCGTTCGCGAATTCCAGCCCAGGGTAACACCCTGGCGACCAGGACTATCATTTGAGAGCGAAACGCCGTAGGTGTTGGCGATGCTACGTGGGATGGAAGGGTCGAGCTGACGAACTCCTTCAGAGTTAATTGGGCATTGGTATTACCGTGGACCCAGGGTGTTACCCTGGGCTCGAATTCGCGAACGCCTTCGGCGTAAAGAAGGACGCCACCCATCCACCGTTAATTTCCCGGCACTACGCCGGTCTTGAGATAAGACGAGGGACAATACTCTTCTATGACACATTCGGCGCAGAGCGGATTCCGAGCCTTGCAGATCTTCCGGCCATGGGCGATGACCAGATGCGAAAAGATCACCCAATCCTTCCTGCCCACAATCGCTACCAGATCCTTTTCGATTTTTTCTGGATGCTTTTGTTGAGTCAGGGCGAGCCGTCTCGAGAGCCGAGTCACGTGAGTATCAACTACGATTCCCGAGGTCACGCCAAATGCATTGCCCAGCACCACGTTCGCCGTCTTGCGAGCAACACCCGGCAACTCGAGCAATTCTTCAATTGTTTCAGGCACCCGTCCGGCATATCGGTCGGTTAGAACTTTCGCCGTGCCTTGAATCGACTTAGTTTTGTTGCGAAAGAAGCCTGTTGTGCGGATATCGCTCTGCAACTCGCTCGCAGGAACCTTCAGATAGTCTTCCGGCTTGCGGTACTTTCGAAAGAGATCCCCGGTTACGATGTTTACGCGCTGATCAGTGCACTGGGCGGAAAGGATAGTGGCAATCAGCAATTCAAATGCGTTCGAGTGATTCAGACTGCATTTCGCATCAGGATAAGCGCGTTTGAGCAGTTGAATGATTTTCTTCGCTCGGGTTTTTAGACTCTTACACATCATCCCGTTCTTTTCAGCTTGCCCGTTCGCTTGGCCCAGGTCTCGATCCTCCCGAAGACCCAAAGAGCCAGGGGCATCAGCACAGCTCCCATC
>JAIVJP010000543.1 GCA_020199975.1 Acidobacteriota bacterium | reverse complement strand
CAGTACACCGCCGCTGTTTTCGATTTCCGCTTCCACCGTCAGGGTGCGCGAAGTAGCGGTTACATTTGGCGAAATTCGTGCAATACGGCCGCTGAAATTTCTGTCGGGCCACGCGCTGGTAGTAACGGAGACGGATTGCCCAACGTTAACTGCTGGAATTGCCTGCTCCGGAATGTCGATTCGCACCCGCAAAGGATTGATGCGAACGACCGTTGCCACCTTTGTAGTAATAGAGACGTATTCGCCGAGATCCGCGGGGCGGTCTGCTACGTAACCATCAATCGGGGAATATACGTTTGCGTAAGACAGGCTCCGGCGCGCGAGATTGAGCTGGCTCTCGGCGTTGGCAACATTTGCTCGTGCCGTCATTACCGCCGCATAGTTTTGGCGAGCAAGCGAGAGGGCAGCTTCATATTGCTCCTTCAGTTGATCACGTTGCGCCTTCTGCTGGTCGTATATGGAGCGCGAGATGTCTCCGGATTCAATCAGTCTTTCCGAGCGACGCAGGTTTTTTTCAGCCAAGTCTAAACCCACTCGGGCATTCGCAACTTCCGGGAGTTTGCTAAGTTCCAAAGATTGACCCGGGCGAATCCCCACCTTCTCTTCAGCCTGGCGCAACCCCGCTTTTGCCTGATCGAGCTGAGCCTGAGCCTGCTGCACGCGGAGTCTGGAATCAACGTCGTCGAGGCGAACAAGGGTCTGGCCGCGCCTCACGTAACTGCCCATCTCCACACCAATTGCCACAACCTTGCCGGCGATTGAGGGAGTAACATCGGTCTGCTCATCGCCAGTTAAACTTCCAGTCGCTTCGAAAAACCGGGGCAAGTCCCGCACGATGGCGGGCACGGTTGTTATCTCAACTACGGCGGGCTGTGCGGAAGCATTGTTCTCATCCTTTCGGACATTTGCTTTTGAGCCGCCACAGGAAGATGCCAGCAGGATCAGGGCGGATAAAGTGAAGACTAGAGAAGAAAGATGTAATGTGGAAACTGGTCGTCTGCGAGATAACATTGGCTTTAGTTCTTTCTCGAAAACCCTTTCCTGGCTTTACGCGTCGCTTCTCTTTGCGGGTGGCGTTCCGTCTCCGGAGGAAATTCCGTTTAAGAGAATGTCAGTAAAGTTTTTCGCGGCTTCTTCGTTGGATATTTTGAGCAGCCGTCGCTTCGGATCCCAAAGATTGTTGTTGAGTGAATGGTGAATGATCATGCCGATAAAGGAGCGAACTACGATCAGGGGATCGATGTTTCTCATCGCGCCATCACGCTGGCGCTCGGCGATATAGCCACCCAGAAGTTCGTAGACACGGAGGATGAACTTTTCAAAAAACATCTCGGCGAGTTCATGGCCTTCTAATGCCGAATGAAGCAGCAGTCGTTGAAACTCCGGATCGCATTCGTGGTGATTGAGCGCACCCAAAGCCAACTGCTCGAATACCGCCCGGTCGTCCTTCTGTTTGAGCGCCTCGGCCACCATCTGCTCAGGGTCCATCGAATCACCTGAGCACGCTTTGTGATCGAGGATTGCCGTGTACAGCTCCTGCTTGGTGGCGTAATGCCGGAAAACTCTTCCGCGCTCATTCGGGCTCCACTTGCGGTTGGGTTTCCGGTTACCTCGGCGCTGCTATTAGGGCTGATTTCCTTAATCAAAAGAGTGTTTCCTAACTGGCAAAAGTAGTCAAAGTAAGTACTTACTTACCACCCGCTGCCTGACTTGTCAAGGCAATTCCCGGTTGGCGAATCCCGGTTGGAACGTTGCGCTATCTTTGCCCGAGGCGCGTGTGGTTTCTTTGTTTTTGTATTGTTCCCGACCTGAGGAATTTCAACTTGTACCCTTTCGCAACAAGTCGCTGCTCAAGGATTCGTAGTTCGGCTTGAGTTGTTAGGGAATTCCGTAGCGTAAGTTTACGACAAGCAGGTCAACACAACTGAGACTGACCCGGCACATTGTTTGCTCATTAGTGAGTGATTAAACGTGTGAATAGCGTTTTAGAAATCGTAATGAACACTTCAAAAGGAGAATAAAGCATGTCGCAGAACAGAACTTCAACCGATTTCCCCGGCAGTTCGCCAACAGGTGGCCAAACAGGAACCAGCGGTCAAACGAGCTCACCGAGTTCCACGAGCGAGCGCCCTTCGAGTGGCATTGGTGCGACCGGAACCGGCCCGAGCACGGGGACGGCGACCGCTCTGGCACAGGAATACGGAACCAAGATTTCGGAAGCCGCCACCCAGGCCAAGGACTACGTCAGCGATAAGATGACAGTGGTTGGCGATAAGATTAAGGAGCTCCAGAATGCCGACTTGGCGGAGATCACGGAAAACGCCAAGGACTACGCGCGGAAGAATCCTGGTCAGGCGATTTTGATCTCAGCAGCGGCTGGATTGCTCGTTGGCCTAATCCTTCGCGGCCGGCGTTAGGAACACATCCTTTAGCTTCCCGACAAGCTAATTGGACATGTATTTGTAGAAAGGAGAACACGCAATGGCGGCCTCAGCTACCGGTGCGGCATCGACCGCATTTACACCCGAGGTGGTACAGAATTCGGATGAGAGTCTTCCCTCTCTCGTCGGTCGTTTGGGAGACGACGTGATGCAACTCTTCGATACCAAGTTGAGCTTGCTGAAAGTCGAAATGAAGGAAGAGGTGAACGAATATGTGCGCGACGGCGTCATGATTGCGGCTGGGGGTATCATAGCCGCCATCGGCTTTGCGCTCCTGAACGTGGCCCTGGCTTTTGGCATATCGACTCTATTCGCGAATGCTGACCTGAGTCAGCCTGGGAAGTACGCGATAGGGTTTGTATCCGCAGGTCTCCTTTACCTCATCGTTGGCGGTGTGATCATCACAATTATGAAAAACCGTTTGGCAAAACAAAGTCTCGTTCCCGATAGGACGGTAGAAGAGCTTAGAAAGGATAAGCAATGGCTGAAGAACGAACTTTAGGAGTCGTGCGCGCGCGCGAACTTGAAACCATTGGCGAGGAACCATCCAAGGAAGCGCTTCAACGCCGTATGGAGGAAGCGCGGGATTCAATTACGAATACGGTGACGGAGATTAAAG
>JAIVJP010000022.1 GCA_020199975.1 Acidobacteriota bacterium | reverse complement strand
CCGGTATTCGGTAGCATGCGGTACTTGTTGAATGTTGGGATTGGTACAGGAAAATCTCCCGGTGGGCGCGCCGATCTGTCGAAAGTCCGCGTGCAACCGGCCGGTCGCGGGATTGATCAGCTCAATCATGTTCTGACCATAGCTAGTCAGCGCCTTTTGCACCGTGCGGTATTCCAGCAATGTGGCGATCACTGGATATTGGGCTGCGAGGGGCTGAATTTTCCAATTGCGAGTTGAATCGGGGACAGGTATGCCCAGGCGTTCGAGCGCCTGCGTAAGTTGCTGGTGAGAGTCGAGATTGATATCGGCCCGCTGCGGCCCACCAAAGAGAGAGCCTTGCAACGACTCTTCCGCCAGAACTCCCTGCAGCTCTTCCGCCAGCTCGGCGCGCCTCTTTTCGACGATCGCCAACTGCTCGAGCCAACGATCCTTGTGCATGTAAAAGCCGGCAAGCTCGATATCAGCCACCGGCATGACACACTCAAATTCCAATTGAGCACACTTGATCAAAGCCTCAGCCTTCAGCCGGTCGATCAGCTTCTCGCGCAAAGGCAGCAAGACGGCCGCGTCACGCGCCGCGTACTCCAACTGCGCTTCAGACAACTCAAAGTTCCAGTTGCTCAGCCGCTCGCTTTTGTCGACCGACTCATTCAGGTAACGCGTGGCGACAGTTTCGAGTCCATGACGCTCTTCAATATCGCCCGCGCTTATCAACTGACTGGCAAGCAAACTATCAAACACGCCGCCCAAATCCGTGCCCAGGTTATGCTTGAGAAACTTCGCATCAAATTTCGCGTTGTGGGCAATCTTGATTGGCCGCGGCGCCTCGAGCAGTCGTTTTAACGGCAGCAGTGCTTCGTTATTCGCAAGCTCTCCGTTTCCTCCGTTTGCGAACGCGTCGAGGTCGATGATGCTGACACCGTCGGGAGCTGCGAGTTGAATCAGACGCAGGCGACCGGTGTAAGGGTCAAGCTCTGTGGTCTCGGTATCTATTCCAATCGCCCACTGCACGTTGAGGGCGTCTACTGCTTTGCGCAACTCTTCCGCAGTCTTAATTACTTTGAAGTTCGGGTTCATCAAACGAATTAACCAGCTATCAATCTCTTGAGCATTAGAATCTGGCCTTTGTGTTGCGACTCATGATCGATTAGATGATGCAATATCCAGCGCAGGCTATGCTCGTGGCGTTCGTCACGTCTCTCAAAACTAATGATCCGTTCCAGGTCATCGTCATTGAATGAGGCTAGGAGGTCGCGGGTTTGGTTTCGGATCTTAGCGATTTCATCCAGGCAAAACTTGGCCGAATAGTGTTTGCTTGCGAAGCTGTCCGGATCCTTGAGCACATCCCAATAAGGCGCTTGACGATCCTTGGGAGTGAGCTTGTGACCCGAGACGTTGCACCGCATCCACCACCACTCAGCTTCTCCAATGTGCAGGACAAGTGCGGAGATCGAATGCGCTCCAGGAACTGCACGCCGGCCGAGCTCTTGGTTAGTCATGCCTTCGACAGCCTGCTGTAGTTGCTCGCGGACCTCGTCCATACCGCTAACGAAAAACCCAATTCCGGGCGAGAACCCTGCAGCCGGATTCAGAACGTGTAGTGGCATGTTAGTTCACCTCTTTTCATCTCTACTCCTTGCCCACTGACCGGGATGCAGGTCGAGAAGACTCCGCTCTAAACAGGCTGGGGGCGTGCTGGTGCTTTCACCATAATGAGTATCAGTACGGCTGCAGTTGCGCCCAGTGTTCCACTAACGAGAAACGCAGGCGCCGGTCCCCACCAGGTCCACAAAGCACCCATCAGCAGCCCTGATACCAACTGGTCGCGAAGGCGAGGAAGGAACGAGCTAAACTGGCCAGAGAATAACCGAGGACTACAAAAACCTTGCGTTTGCCCTGGCGGTCGCTGAAGTAGCCGGCGAAGAGTTTGAGCAGACTCGAAACCGACTCGGCCGCTCCTTCGATCAGACCGACAATCCCGGGGCTGGCTCCCAACGTTAACGAAAGAAAGACGTGGGGGTGCCGAGAAGGGATCACTATTAGCGTGCACTTTTTTTCTGGGCTCGCGGACAAAAAATGCAGCAACGATGACAGCCGCGAGGGCCGGAATCGAAGCGATAAGAAAAACCCTCGAGTAATCATGTGCCGCAGGAGAATTATGGTCGGCAGCAAAAAGCCTCAGCAGCAGATAGCCAATGAGTGGGCCTATGACGGCGCCCGCGTGATCCATTGCTCGATGGAAACCAAAAGCGAGTCCGCGTTCCTCCGGTGAGACAGTATCAGCGATCAGCGCATCGCGCGGCGCGCTGCGGATGCCTTTGCCGATACGATCAGTCAGCCGTATGGCGAACACCTGATACCAACTGGTTGCGAAAGCCAGCAAAGGACGAACCAGGTTAGCCAGCGAATAACCAAATACGACGAATACTTTCCGCCTGCCGCGGCGATCACTAAAATATCCGGAAAAGAGCTTGAGTAGACTTGAGACCGATTCTGCCGCCCCTTCGATCAGGCCCACAACTGCGGGAGAAGCACCGAGAGTCAGATAGAGAAACGCCGGCAAGAGAGGATAGATTATTTCGCTTGAGGTATCGTTCAATAAGCTAACTAAGCTAATTGCAAAGACGTTGCGCGGGAGCTTTCGATATCGCCGCCAAAGCCCTGGAGTTCCTTCGTCGAGTCTTGTGGGACTTATGCGCGCGTCAAATTGGTCGGCGGCGTCGGTATCGGTTTCCCCCATTGATTCTCCGCCGTTAGTAAGAAGATGCGCGCCGGGTTGGCTGAGCCCGCTGTCTGTTTTGCTGTGGCTTAGCGGTAAGGCGACTGGTCCACCACCAAAAGAGTCCGCCGCCGATCAGTGCCAGCAGAATGATCCCGACGATCGTCATCCGAACGATCCAACGAACCGCAAGGCGAACCACCAGAACTATAACTGCCAACAGAACGACGCCCCAGATTATTAAGATGGTCGTGAAATCCATAGTACAGGTGTTCGCATAGGACTACTTAACTCTGGCTCGCCAGCTTTCCGGCTTTCGATGATGATGTTGAATCGCAAATTATGATCAAGAGTTCGCTTCGAACTTCGTATATCACGCTGTAAGGAAATCGATTGACCAGACAACGGCGTATCCGCGACGATAGGTGCGACCAGGCTTCAGGATAGTGACTGATGCGATCCAACGCTTGTCCAACTTCCCCCGAAAATTCAATACCCAATCCCGTGCGTTGTTCATCATAGTATTCCATGGCCTCTTCAAATTCAGTTTGGGCGGGGAGCAGAAAGCTAATCTTCATTTCGCACGCCGTTGTTTGATTCGCTCAAATACCTCCTCCACCGGAACTGCCTTAAGTTCGCCCCGATCGTAAGCGTCGAGGCGTTCGGCGGCCTCGCGTGTCCAAAGCTCATCGATATTCGGGTCTGGGGCCGATTGAAAACCTGATCAACAGTCTTTCCAATAGTGCGGCCCGCTCTTGAGGCGGTAGGGCCAACGCATCCTTGAGAATTTGTTCAGTCTGAAGTTTGTCAGCCACCCGTGATTAGCCCAGGCGTCTTTTGGTCCCTCCCTTGCGATGCTAACATTGCTTACGATTTTCTATAACTTGCCTTCACGACGGTTTTGATATTTCCTCGTATGTGAAAGTCGCCTTCGATCTCCACACTCAGTGGATCGCACGCTCGCACAAAGTCCTCGATAATTACGTTGATCACGTGTTCGTGGAAAATTTTAACGTTCCTAAATGAGTTGATATAGAGTTTCAAACTCTTGAGCTCAACGCAGAGCTCGTGGGGAATGTACTCGAGTCGTATAGTGGCGAAATCCGGGAAGTCAGAGAACGGACAGATGGCAGTGAACTCCGGAATTTCGAAGCTGATCTTTATCTCGCGTCCGGGAAATTCGTAGGGGAAAGTATCGAGCGGATAGAGCTGCATCTCCTCGCGCGGAGTGGAGCGGATATCAAGGCATTGCTGGTTTGCAATAGTCGGTTCACTTGGCGGCATGATTGTCCTCGAATTACCAATGATCTTAACCGAGGCTTGCCGAAGACGCCAAACTAACAAGTTTGGAGTAACCACCAATAAGCGATGAACTACCAAGACCAGGTGGTCGTTGTCCCCGTGGGACGAAGGATTGCGCGGCCTATCAGGCCGTTCATTGAGGATTGTCGGAGGCCGACTAGGTGACGGGACTCGGGCCGCGTCCGATGCTGAAGACCTTCACCAAAGCAAGGCCGGCAACAAAGCCGCCAATATGGGCCATGAACGCCACGCCTCCGCCCGACTGAGGACCAGCCCCGATGACGCCGAACGCGCTAATTAACTGGAATACAAACCAAAGCCCAATCGCAACAACAGCAGGCACCGTGGTTAGCATTCGCAGCATAATCACGCGAACACTTCTTTTAGGATAGAGCACTAAATAACCACCAAGCACGCCCGAGATGGCTCCTGAAGCACCGAGGCTGGGAATGAATGGGTTATCGCCAATCACAAAAGTCGAAATAACGTGCGCGAGCGAGGCAATGAGCCCGGTTAAAAGATAGAAGCTGATATACCTCGCACGACCCAGAGCGTGTTCGAGATTATCGCCAAAGATCCAAAGGAACAGCATGTTGCCAAATAGATGCATGATGCTGCCGTGCATGAACATGGAAGTCAGCAGGGTAAGGTAAACCGAAATGGGTGTAGGCTGAAGGCCAATCTCTGCCCGCTGATCTCCCACCTCAATTGTGATTGGCCGCGCTATGTCCTGACCGGTCCTGATTTCTTCTGGCACAGTGGAAAACGCATAGGTGAACTGGTCGTTTGTTCCCAGGCTTTGCAGAAAAACGAAGACCAAGACATTGATGGCAATGAGTATGTAGTTGACGACGGGAACTGTGGTCCGGTCGCTATTATCGTCGCCGATAGGGAAAATCATTTAGTCACCTCTACGGACAGACTGGAGCCAAATCAAAACAGAAAACTATGTCGAAAATCTCTCGTGTCGTATCTTTAAGTGCGGCACACTTCGTTCAGCTCAGTTGCTAACTAGCCAACACCCGCCTGGACGATCGCCGGCCTGTGCGGCTTCAATAGTTCATACCCTTCGGAACGCGCAACGTAAGTTGCGGCGGTGAGATCGCCCGTTACGTTGAGAGTCGTGCGGCACATATCGAGGATGCGATCGACTCCCAGAATGATCGCAATCAGGGCCGGGTTCACCCCGATGGTCACAAGCACTCCAATAATGAATGGTATGGAGCCCGACGGCACGCCGGCGGTGCCGATACCACCCAGTATCGCCAGGTAAACAACCATCAACTGCTGGCCAATCGTAAGGTCAATACCTGCGAGCTGTGCCAGGAAGAGCACTGTGACACCTTCGTACAAGGCGGTTCCGTTCTGATTGGCCGTTGCGCCAACGGTCAGCACAAAACTATTTATCTCCTGCGGCACACCCAGGTTCTCTTCGGACACGCGCAAGGCGGTCGGGAGAGTCGCATTTGATGACGATGTTGAAAACGCGGTTAGGATTACGGTCTTAATGCGTCTGAAAAACTCCAGCGGGGATATTCGCGAGAGGAAATAGATGGAAAGCGAATAGACGCCGAACATGTGCAGCGATAGACCCAGCAGAACGGTGACCACAAACCACGCCAAAGCCTGCAAAAGATCGAGTCCGAAGCGGGCCGTATTATTGAAGAGCAAGCAGGCCACCGCATAGGGCGCAAACTTCATAGTCATCTCGATGAGCTTTGCAGTGACCTCATAAAGAGCCTGTAACCCGCTTAGCAGCGGGGCTGTGACCCTGACTGGAATAAGAGTTATGGCAATCCCAACTACCAGAGCGAAGAACATGAGCTGAAGCATGTTCGGCGTCCCCGCGGAAGTTGCGGTGCTGGGGTTTGAGGGTACACCGGCGACCGCTGCAAACGGATTTGACGGCACGATCGTCTCGACCACCTGCATGAGCGGCGACTGGGCTGCGCCCGCCTTCGTAACCGCCTCTACCTGCTTAGTAGCATCCGAGCCGTAACGTTGTTCGAGGGCCACCTTCGTCGTTGGGTCAATGCGCTCGCCCGGTCTTATCGTGTTGGCAAGAGTCAAACCGATAAGCACAGAAATCGCCGACAGAACGAAACAATAGACAAACGACTTCAGACCTACGCGTCCCAGTTTGCGAATGTCACCTATTCCCGCAACGCCAACTACTAACGAAGAAAAGACCAAAGGCACGACAATCATTAGCAACAGGCGCAGGAAGAGCTGCCCGATTGGTGCGGTGATATTGTCAACGACCCATGCAACACGCGGATGGTCGCCACCAAAAGTGTAGTTGACCGTAACACCCGCGATCACGCCCACCGCCAGGCCAATCAAAATGCGAGTATGGAGCGCAAGGCCCTTCGGTTTGTCCGGTGTTTCTTCATCGAGATCGGTCGTGACTTCGCGCTCGAAAGCGTCGGCGTCGATCTCGGGGCGGGCCTGCTGTTTCTTCTTATCTTCAGGCATAGGGTTTCTCAGTTTCGAGCTTCGAGTTTCCAGGTTACGACTGCTGGTACGGAGGTTCGGAGGCGCCCCTGGATTTAACGGTGGGCGCGAACCTGGTCAGTCTGTCTCAGGGGCGACGATAATCCTCTTTCTGAGCCATCGCAGTAAACCCTGGGCTCGAAACTGCTTCTATCGTCCCCAGCGCAGCTTATCCCGCAAGACCTCAAAGTAATTTCTGTTCATCGGCTGAACAAGATTGAAAGTCGTTCGACTTTTGCGAATGACTACGCGATCCTCAACCTGCAAAGGGAATCCCACCTGACCATCGAGCGTCAGCGCTACATCCTCCTGACGAGTCTTCAGGCACAACTCAATGACCGCGTCATCCGGAACGACAATAGGACGGTTCGAAAGGGTAAACGGGCAGATTGGCGTGATCACAACTGCGTTCATCGAAGGGTAGATCACGGGGCCGCCTGCTGATAGGTTATAAGCAGTTGAACCCGTCGGCGTGGAAACGATCAACCCGTCAGCACGGAATGAATTCACAAACTGTTGGTTGAGATAAGCTTCGATCTCAATGATTCGGGCCAGCGCCGATTTGTTAATGACAGCATCGTTGAGGACGCGCGTGCGCGTCACTTCCTCGTCGCCCCGAATAAGTTGAACCGCGAGCATCACGCGCGTGTCGAGCCGGTAGTTTCCCTCGAGAATGGATTCCAGTGCCGTGTACAGTTCCTCGACGCGAAACTCAGCCAGGTATCCGAGGCCACCGTAATTGACACCGAGCACGGGCACTTCCGAATCGCCAAGCATGCGCGCGGTTGCGATCATGGTACCGTCGCCGCCGAGCACGAGCATCAGGTCCACCCTTGCAACGAGTTTCTCAGGATCCAGTGCTTCCACAGCGCAGCCTGTTTCGTGCTCGATGCGTTCGCGTTCAATCTCAGGACCGCCGAGCAGGGCGATGCCGCGTTCGCTTAACCACTGGACAACGGCACAAATGGTCTTTAATGCCTCAGGCTGATGCGGCTTGACGACAATACCCACCCGCTTTATTGAAGACTTGGTCATCAGTCTTGCCGGCAAGGAGAACTTTTGCATTTTGCGGAGCACGAGCGCTTCCGACTCTTTTCGGAGGGATACTTGAAGATCTTGAAAAAGCTATTTGAACCGACGGGATGATACGCGGGCGAGCTTTTGAGTGTCAACGAATGTTAAATGACGAATTGGTCTCGCCTTGATTACGAGACCATAGGCGAAGGTCCAACCTTACAGAGTCTGTGTTTGGTCCCGCCAACCATTGCTTAGTGGCTTAAAGCTTCTTGTCTTCGTGGTTAACGTTTCTCTTTCAGGTATAACGCCAGAAACTCAACATTGCCATCAGCGCCGTGAATCGGAGACTCAATCACGCCACAAATTAGAAGTCCAAGTCTTGTGGCGGCACTGTTGACCTCCTCAACTACACGAATGTGTTTCTCCGGATCCCGAACGACGCCTCCGCTCCCTACTTCGCCGCGCCCCACCTCGAATTGCGGCTTGATGAGCGTAATCAAGCGACCCGTCTCAGATAACAGGTTCACAATCGCGGGCATTACCTTGGTCGCTGAAATAAAGGAAACATCCATTACGGCCAGGTCGAATCGGTCGTCGAAATCATCCGTCTTGAGGTAGCGCGCGTTTATACCTTCTCTGACCTCGACGCGAGGATGGTTTCGCAGTCGCCAGTCCAGTTGGTTGTGACCCACGTCAACGGTCACTACACGCAAAGCGCCCCGTTGTATCAAACAGTCTGTGAAACCACCGGTTGAAGCGCCCACGTCAAGACACGTCAGGTCCGCAACTTCAACTTCGAATTCCTTTAAGGCTGATTCCAGTTTCAGGCCGCCGCGGCCGACATATCGCGACGTTGGATCGTCAGCACCCTTAATACGAATATAAGCGT
>JAIVJP010000314.1 GCA_020199975.1 Acidobacteriota bacterium | reverse complement strand
TACTTTAACTCGCCCGCGCTAACGTTGGTATTGATGATTACTGAGTAGAGGATGGGTTGAAAATTCAGCGTGGCAGATTGGAGCTTATTTGCGGCGATAACCGCTTCCTTTTCCACCGGGTGATGTCCAGCGAGTGTGCCGGCCACACGGTAGCGCCCTGGTTTGAGGTCATTAAAGACAAAAATCCCTTCACCCGCGGGGACGATTCCCTGCTGTCCCTGGGCGTTTCTAATCTTGATGGGCTCTACGAGAATCGTAGCGTTGGATTCCGCGGCGACGGAGAGTGAACCAGTGGTGGGCGTGACTGTGACGCGCTCCACACGAGTTTTATATACAGTCTTTACGGTTGGGTTTGTGGGCCGAGGGGCCGAACTCGGATCGCGACCTGATTTAGGATCTTTAACGGTGCCGCCAGCTCCGCCCACACGTTGACCCACAACGATAGAGAAGGCGCCGAGCGATAGTGCTAACGTCACAGCAATTAGCATGATTCGCGGTATTCTCATAGCTCAAAACCGTAAACAAAAATATCGAGAAACGGGAGACTATGAAAGCAGACGCGAGGCGTCCCTCAGAATGCTCTGAGAGTATCACAAACTCGCGTCATCAATGAATTCGTTTTGGAAGGCGGATATGCGATCGACCACCAAACTGCCCCGCTCCCCTAAAAGGCAAGCTTCAAACCAAATTGAATGCGGCGGGCTGGTGTCACCGTATCGGTCGCCCTGCCGAAGCCAGGCGATTCAAGGAATCGCACCGGAATTCCAAAATTCGCGCGGTTGAAGAGATTGAAGGCTTCCGCCCTGAAGATCAGCCTCGTGTGCTCCGAGAAGGCAATTGTCTTCACCACTGCCGCATTGGTAAGCCAGAGGTTACCTGCGCGGAACGTGTTGCGCGGGACTTGCCCGTCCTGGCCGACAGGAGCCAGAAGAGTTGCAGGATCAACAGTTAAGCGGAGAGGTTGGGAGCGATCACCGGTCAATACTATTCCCGTCGTGGAATTGAGTCGATCCGTCAGATTACCGTCCAGATTCACGTCATTAATACTGTTGACGGTGAACGGTTGACCCGTCTGAAAAACACCATTGCCGGCAATCTCAGTCCTATCGAAAAGGAAGCGCAGAAAAAGGTTGCGCTTACCCCAGCTGGAAAGGTCCGTAATGTAGTTATAGGCCACGCGTTGGCGCACATCGAAGTTCGCTGGGCCATCCTCTCCCGCAAATGTCAAACTATTCTGCGGTAAGGCTGACGCTCCGGCCAAATCGAAAACGTCCGATACGTCGTCCGTAACCTTCCCATAAGTGTAGTTGACTTGAAACTGCGTCGAGCCGAGGAGCTTATAGCGACCACGCAACTGAAGCTGCAAAGCGTCGTAGCGCGAAGTAGCGGTCGTCTCAAACACGTTAACGACACCAGCATTGGGAAATGGCCGTCCGCTTGTGATGGTGCCGCCAGCGCCGCGCCGGATGCCGGGCGGCAATGCAAACCCAAAGATCGTAGGTTGAAAACCGAGGGCGTTGATTGCCAATGGCAAAATCAATTCGTTTGGACCAAGGTTTGGAGTGGTGAAACGCAGCAGATTACGTCCCTGAGTCCCCACATAAGCTGCCGACAGGACCATGTCCTGAGTTAATTCCTGCTCAAAGGTGACGCTGTATTGATGTGCCATTGGCATTTGGAGATCGCGCGCCGGCAAGGTCGCGCCGAAAGTTCCCGCGCCTCTCCCGGTAGCCGTTCCGATCGCGAGAACGGCTGACTGCGGAGTAGTCCCGGCGAAGAAACCGATTGCCCCGAGTTCAGTCAGGTTTCTAAAAATGCAAGGACAGAACGGATTGGAAAGAACGCCAAAAGTATTACCAAATCCACCGCCCGCGAAGTTGGCGGTCAGAAAATTGGGAAAGACGTTGCGGGATTGACTGACTACGGCCCCCAGAATTTGATCGTAGAAAAGGCCGTAACCAGCACGCATCACGGTGCTCCGATTTTCAAACAAGCTGGGCGAGTAGGCGAAACCGACGCGTGGTGCAAAGTTGTTGCGGTCCGGCTCGAAAATTCTCGTGCGGCCGTCTACGAAACGACGGAGACCAGGAACAAGATCCAATAATGGATCATTGAAGGTGCTCTCGATTTTCCGGTTCAACTCACGAGCCGGTGTGTTGTATTCATAACGGAGACCGTAAGACAGCGAGAAGTTTGGCCGCAGGCGCCACTCATCTTGACCGAAGAAGTCGAGCTGGTAATAGCGCAAATTGATGTGCGAGCTGCCTTTAGAACTTAACGTTTGAAAAAAGCCGCTAGTTACGCCGGCCGCCGCCAGATCCACAGCGCTAATGAAACTGTCTCCGAGTCGAAGATTGGTGAAGCCGGTTACCGCAATAACATCACCAGTTTCAGGATTCCTCTGAACAACTGGAGTTCCTGTTAATCGGGGCGCTCCATATACGGTAATCAGTGGGCGAGCGTTTCGCGGCAATTCGCTATTAAGTTCTGTGCGCCGGATGTCAGCTCCGAAAGCGAAGCTATGATCACCCTTTCGCAGTGTTACCGTATCGGCCAATTGATAGGTATTGTTGAGACGCCGCTGCGGAAAGTTGAAGACATCGACCCCTACTGGACTAAAGCCACCGATGATTATTTGACCGACTGGGCCAAAGCCGCTGAGAAGATTCTCTGTCGTACCACCGGTAGGTAGATAAAGAACCGGACCAGTGTTTGGCGTGACGGATGTGGGGAAATTGATAAAGTTAGGCAGTGTGAAGTTGGCGATTACCGGCGCCCGCAAGAGGAAACGCGCTTCATTTGGGTTCGTGAACGTTATGCTCGTAGGAGTACCCAGGAGCTGAGATAATGTCGCTGAGACTGAACGCGCCTCAGCATCAGAGTTACCGAAGCTCGATGGAAGCAGGAATCCCGTTCTATCAGGCACATCCTCAAAATTGAGGCGCGTGCGTCCGTAAGACAGTCGCAACTGATTGAAAGCTGTCCCGCTCAGCTCGCTGTTCAGGAACGTTGAGAAGTTTTGCGTCCGCACGCGCGGTCTGAGCGTTGAAAAGATAGCGCCACCCGTTGCCGGAATCTCTCGCCAATCCTGCGTGAAGTTGTAGCGCGCGGTAAAGAACTGTTGACGTTCGCCAATTCGGAAATTGCCATCAACCTTGCCGGAAAGAATCTTGCTTTGACCGCTGGCAGGCAGCGTTTGGGTGAGTGTGTTTGGCCCGTAGACTCCATTTGGATTGTTCGGAAACGGGAAAAAACTGAATAACTGATCTCCAGTTGACGTTGTTGGAAAGAAGAAGTTGGGAGAACCGACAGGGAAAACGGCATTGATGTCGGTAAATGGTGTGAAGGTAACCCCGCTGGCTCCTGAGCCAAACAGACCCCGCTGAGCGACTGTCGGCACGGCAAAACTCACCTCTTTGCTGGCATTCAAAGCATGCCCTTCCATTGAGATGAAATAGAATAGACTTCTGCCGGGCCTGGCTGATGTTTCAGACACTAGTGGCCCGCCAAGCACAAAGCCCGCCTGGCCCAGCGTGAAAGAGTCTTCGCCTCCACTTTGGTTGCGCACGGTAATCGGGCTGGGATTGATGCAGGTTTGCCTGGCCGTTACAAAGTTAGTGACAACGTCGGTACAACGCAAAACGGCTTGGCTGCCAGAAACAAGTGCACTAACTGAGTTGCCGTTGGTAGTGTCAAAGAAGTTGCGCGCATTCAACTGGCTCGAGTTGATGAACCCGTAAATTGTTCCGTGAGTGTCGTTGCCACCTGATTTTGAAATGGCGTTGACCTGGGCGCCAAAGTTGCGGCCAAACTGCGCCGGCGCCAACAGAGTGATCATCTGAAACTCTCTGATGGATTCGATCGGTTGAGGCACGAGCGCCAGGAAGCCCTGACGTCGCACACCGATGTCTTCGTCGTTGTTATCTGAACCATCAACCGTGAAGTTATTAGCGCGCGAACGCAATCCGTTAACAGAAAACTGCCCGGCTGAACCGACACCTGCTCCAACTCCTGGACCAGCAACGCTGCCAAGTGTTTGGGGCGGAGGAGCCACACCCGGCAACAAAAGTCCCAATTCGTCAAACGTGCGTGTAAGCGTCGTTGCGCCCAGCGGCAGGGTCGAGACCTCTTTTTCTGGGTAGGTGCCACCGCGTCGCGCATCGTTGGTGCTGATCTCTTCCCTGATGCCGGCTTGTTCTCCTGCTGCGGGAATCTGAGTCGGCTGCGTAGAAGTTGGTCCAGCGGTCGGCGCGGGGGTCGGCCCCGGTGAGGGAGTCGCGGCTGCGACATCTGGTCTCGGAGATGGGACCGCGGCAACGCTTTCAGGATCCAGCGGAACTGGTGGCAGCACTACCGTCGGTCTCAGGGCAGGCAAAGACCGTTGCAAGCTATGAGCAACATAACCCTGCTTCGAAATAGTTATCGTGTAGTCTCCAGGAGGTAGGAGACCCTGACGGAACCGACCAGCCGAGTCGGTCTGTTTGGCCACGGGAACGCCGGTATCTTGATTGGTGATTCGCACCGTCGCGCCAACGACAGGTCCACCCGTTACTCTATCTTTGACCTCTCCTTCAAAGGAACCTGTCACGTAGTCCTGTGCGTGCAGGCCCTTTATCGGTGTCAAACATATGAAAAGGAACAAAACGATGGGAGATAACCAATGGATGGGTGCGAGTGGCTTTTTCATCAGCTTTTTTTCCTGTCGGGAAAAGACCGAAACGGATCGGCAGTTGAGAAATCGATAGACCGAGTACTAGTTAGCGAGTGGTCGGCTTCAGTTGTAAAGGAAATGAGCGGACATCGAAAACTGTAAGAACTAACCGGAGATGCGCGCTCCTATGTGGCTACCGCACAAAGAAAACAAACTTGTCTTTGGGCAATTCCTAACGATTCGCCGCAAAATGTAAACTCGATACTATTAATTGTCAACAGAATTGTCGCGATAAATTGGTAATCGAGGCCGGGCTGCGAGAAGGTGCTGGTTCTTTGTCCGCGCAGGGCCGGCCCGATAGTACTCTCGCAAGCAGTTCAGTTGTGAAGCAACTGGATCTTTTTCGTTCAAGTTGTTAGGGCGCCACTGAAAAGGAACGCGACGGCGCGGTCTAGGATGAAGCCCGAATGTGCTGAGAGCTGGACAATGACGACGGAGCGAAGAATAGACTGCTAGTTGAGCAATCCGAATTCTTGCTTGACGGTGGGCGAGTCGTTATAATTTCCTCCGATTACATGAACTTTCAAGCCTCGCGGGCAAAGTTGCTGAGAGGTCAGGCGCTCCAAAATTGAAACATTGCGTTGACAACCGCACGCATTACGGCGCAAAGCTTTCTCCTGCTAAGTGGAGCGCCGCGCCCTTTGGTTCCTTAGCCACCTCCGCGGGCGATGGCCAGCCTCTGGACCAACCCAACGAATGAAAGAATGTCCGGCTTGTAGACATTGCTTCCCCGATCATTTCAACAACTGTCCCACTGACGGTGATCTGTTGACATCGTCCATTTCAGGCGAACCCTTGCTCGATGGCCGCTACGAACTCGAACGGCGCCTCGGGCAGGGCGGCATGGGGATTGTCTTTAAAGCCCGTCATATCTTTCTCAAGACCTCTTATGCCATCAAAGTCATCTTGCCCGATCTGGTCGGCAACGATCCCATGCTGGTGACGCGCTTTCGTCAAGAAGCGATGGTCGCGGCGCGCATAGGTCACCGAAACATCGTCAACGTGACAGATTTCGGCGTGGTTGGCGGCAAGATGCCTTATCTGGTGATGGATCTTATCAAAGGCAGATCGTTGCACGACCTTCTCGCTTCGGAAGGCCGTCTCTTACCCGAACCCGCGCTCGAGATCATGGCTGCATTGTGCGCCGGTGTCGGGGCGGCGCATCGGCAGGGGATCGTACATCGTGACCTGAAACCGCTCAACGTGATGCTTCAGGACGGCGTGCCTATGAGAGACGCCGTTAAGGTGCTTGATTTCGGCTTGGCCAAGATCAAGTCGGGCGAGCTGCTTGGCTCGTTCGTGGCGGCGCAGACCACAGGGTTAATGGGATCGCCCTACTACATGGCTCCAGAACTGTGGTCCGACGAAGAACCGGACGCTCGTGTTGATGTCTACAGCCTGGGGGTGATTCTATTTCAGATGCTTGCCGGCGATGTGCCTTTCAAAGGACCGTCACTGCCTTCCATCATGAAGAAGCATCTGACCGATCCGCCTCCAAGTTTCGCCACGCTGGGTGTCAATGTGCCCCAAGTCATCGAAGCGGTAGTGCACCATGCGCTGGCGAAGAGAAGCGAAGATCGTATGCCATCGGTGGAAGATTTCATCAATGAATTGCGCGTCGCAGTTGTCGCAGCGAACGCCGCAATAGGACGCACGTCGATTGAGGTGGCCAGGGATTCTGAGGCAGCGACAATGCTATACCCCGAACCAACGTACGAGTCGACCCTTAGACGGGATTCACTCGGCCAAGCATCCTGGGAAGGCCAAACGCTGACAGACTCGCAGCGTCGCATCGAAGATGAAGCGGATCGTCTCACACGCGAGTTTGAAGAAGCACAACGCCGCGCCGACGAAGCGCGGAAGCGGGCGCAGGAGGCCGCGCGCAAGCGAGCGGAGGAAGAA
>JAIVJP010000021.1 GCA_020199975.1 Acidobacteriota bacterium | reverse complement strand
GAATTATTCCGGGCAGTGGGACTGCCTTATAGCCTCATGTTTGATGAGTTGGACATCTGGCTCCCCCGCGTTCACCTTGAATGCGACTTTCGCCACGCCGCGCAATTGGACGACTTGCTTGAGGTTTCCGTTTACGTGGGCAGGTTTGGTAACAAGTCGATGCGTTTGAACTTTGAAGTTCGTCGCAAAGGTGAAGAGACTCTCATTGCCGATGCTCACTTCGTTCTGGCCGCCGTGCGACGCGATACCTTTGAGACCGTTACTATTCCGGAAGAATTACGATTAAGACTGGGGCCCTACACTAAACCGTGATCGATTGAGTCCTGATCTGCCGTGAAGGAAGCTCTGACCCACACCAATGACGCTCTGGACGAGAAGACTGTTGCGCGCCACCCGCTCGTCCAGTTCCACCGGTGGTTAAACGACGCGATCGCTGCTGGACTCTCCTTGCCTGAGGCGATGACGCTTGCAACTTCCACCAGGGAAGGAAAGCCTTCCGCGCGATTGGTGCTTTTGAAACAAGCCGACGAACGTGGCTTTGTTTTCTTCACGAACTATGTAAGCAACAAAGCCCGGGACCTCGATGCGAATCCCTTCGCTGCGCTGGTTTTCTACTGGCCGCAGCTGGAGCGCCAGGTGCGCGTTGAGGGAAGCGTTGAGAGAATCTCGGCTGCCGAGTCAAACGAGTACTTTAAAACTCGGGCGCGGGAAAGCCAGCTCGGCGCTTTATCTTCGCCGCAAAGCAAGGTTGTCGAAAACCGTGAAGTGCTGGAGCAGCGCTTCCGCGAGTTGGATGAGCTTTACCGCGATCGTCCGGTGGAGCGCCCCGAGCACTGGGGTGGTTATCGCTTGAAGCCGGCGCGAATCGAGTTTTGGAAGGGGCGCCCGAGCCGTCTTCACGACCGGATTCTGTATGAGCGACAAGCTGACGGCTCATGGACGGTGAAGCGTCTGGCCCCGTGAAGTTGAGCATTCAGAGATTCTTCTACGCTCACACAGGTCGCAGTGCGCTACGCGCAAGCTTCTTCTTCAGATCAACGTACCCTTGCTCGCCGGCAACAAGATCTCCCAACACGCGCTTGATGCCCCGGTGACCTCGCGCAAACTCGATCATTCTTTCCGTGAACGGCGCGCCCCAGAAGTTTCCATAGAAGCGGCGGCGCATCTGTGAGGCACGCTTTAGATCGCGTCCGAAGTCTTCGCGCCAGCGTTCCTCATAGTCTAAGGGAGTCTCGACGAGGAAACTTTCAGCGAAGAGCTCCGCAGATCGTAATGCGTAATAGATTCCTTCGCCGGTTACGGGATCAGCAAAGCCGGCGGCGTCTCCGAGCAGGGCCCACCCTTCACCGCACACATGCCTCGTGTCCCACGTTTTATCATTGAGACCAGGGATACGCGCCGCATAACGCTCCGCCGTGGTTGCCAGCTTCTCTCTAATTCTTTCGTCGCGCTGGCGATCCACTTTGCGGCTCGCCCATAGTCTTGCTTTCGGATCTTCACGTTGGCGGTAGTAGCCGAGCATGAAGTCCCACAGAAGTTTGTCGAGTGGCTGATGCTCAAAAGCCTCCTGTGTAGTGGCGATGCCAAAAGAAATATGGTCCAGCCGCGGGAACGCCCAGGCATAACCAATCCATCCAGGTAGAAAAGCGATGACGGTGGGCGACTCTCGGCTCTTCGGTAACGGCGCGCGATAACCAAAAGCGACTTCCATTTCAGACGGCGGCAAGGGCCCCGCGAGCATTCTCGCTACCGAGCTGCCGGTTCCATCGGCGCCGACGAGCATTTGACCTGTCCATTCAGCGCCGGCAGCCCGGGGTCCCCGCGCGGGCAGCGCGCGTGGGGTGCAGGATCTCGGCTGGGGTGCCATACCCGCTGGGACGGAAGCGCCCGCCACCTCTCTTAGCGTCCAGCCATTCTGAGTGCGCTTAATTCCACGCCCGGAGATTTTGGCTGCAAAGACTTCCGCACCTGCAGTCCTTGCTCGGTCGCGTAGGTATGAGTCAAAGGCGATGCGGGAGTAGATCGCGAAAGGCTCTTCCAACTGCAGATGAAGACGTTTGCCGGAAGGGGAATACATTTCCAGTTCATCGACTGTGCGGCCAACCGCATTCAGCAAATGTGGCCACGCCTTCAGTGCTTTTGCCGTAACAGCTCCACCGCAGGCCTTTGGTTCGCCCTCCGGCCGGCCATCAAACAAGGCTACCTTCACGCCCTCCCTTGCGAGCAACTCAGCAGCAAAAGACCCGGCCGGGCCCGCTCCAACAATGAGTGCCTCAAAGTGTTCCATTGCTCGGAGGCATGATAGATGTGTTTATCGATCGCGTGCAATTGAGTAGTGTCTTGGTTCGACCTTGGGAGGCTAAGCTTTTGACAGGGCGAAATTATACAACCAGGACGGTAGACGCTGGGTCAAATCTCAGCGTCCCCAGGAGGATGGCCCAAGCTCCGGTGATTTGCAGTCAGGAAGGCGGACCCTGTCCCCGCTCTTACGAGCGACACCAAGAATCGTTGGGGGTGACAGCTCCAATTCATTCTCAAGGAGCTTCCTCACAGATCTCCCAAATGGTCGAACCTCAAATCTACCAGGCGTTGCTGAGTGCTCTTCAAGCTTGCGGCGGGGACAGGGTCCACCTTCCTGACTGCAAATTACCGGAGCTTGAGCCGTATTTTTCTGGTTTTCAAATGCCCTTACCGGCATCGGTTCCGTAATTGAGTGGCAATCACCGAATACCTCAAGTAAGACACGACCTGCAATTGGCATTCATGGATGCTGACAGGGTGGTAGAATACCGGAGTTCCCTGACAGCTTCTCTGCAACCGTCCACGACTCTTAAAGGAGCTGTGGCCAGTTGCTTTGGTTTACGTTTCCAATGTGTGCGGTTTCTTGGTTTGGCTCCGATAAATTGAGGTCACAGTGGGAAGCGAAAGTTCAATAGTTTTCTCGGGTATCGCTCCTCATCCACCGATTATGGTTCCGGAGGTGGGAGGTGAGTCGGCTGCTGAGGTGCGGGGATCCATTGATGGGATGGCGGAGCTTACCAAACGCCTTATTGCCAATGAAGCTGAAACCGTTGTTCTGATTTCACCTCACGCTCCTCTAGAGCCATATGCCTTTGTTGCTTATCAAAGTCCGGTGCTTCACGGAGACTTCGCAAACTTCCGTGCGCCCGCCGTGCGCTGCGAAGCTCCGCTAGACGAAGAGTTGCTCCGGGCAATCTCAAAAGCCGCAGCTGAGGAAGACTACGAGGTCGTGGGCCTGGGGAGCGGCCAAAACCTGGACCATGGAACTTCAGTCCCGCTCTACTTTCTGCAACGCAACGGCTGGACCGGCCGCGTCGTGGCCCTTGGTTACAGTTTCCTGTCTAACGAAGACCATTTACGCTTCGGCTCCTGCATCGGAAAAGCGATCAGCGAAACAGGCCGATCCGCCGGGTTAATTGCCAGCGGAGATCTAAGTCACCGGCTGAAACTTGATGCGCCCGCAGGATATAACCCGAGCGCATACATTTTTGATAGCGAAGTCGTAGACGCCCTTCGCACAAATTCTCCCGAACGTATAATCAACATTGATCAAGATCTGCGTCGCATCGCCGGAGAGTGTGGCTACCGGTCGATGCTGATCGCCCTGGGAGCGACGAGAGAACAGCCATGGGCATGCGAGGTCATTCACTATGAGGCGCCGTTTGGAGTTGGGTATCTTGTAGCGCAATTGACAGGCAAGCAGCCCGCTTTGCAGGAGTACCGGGAGCAGAGTACCGCCGAAGGTGATTTCGACGGAGAGTCGTACAGCAACGCGGATCTGCCTTACCTCGCCCGCGCGGCCGTGGAGACTTATGTGCTCCGCGGAACGCAACTAGATTCTTCTCAAGCCAACGCGGGGCTGCTCGCGGCACGGTCTGCCTGCTTTGTTTCCCTCAAGACGCATGACGGACAATTACGCGGCTGCATTGGAACCATTGAGCCCGCCAAGGAGACTCTAGCGGAGGAGATCATCGCTAACGCAATCAATGCGGCCACGCAGGATCCGCGTTTCTCACCGGTTTCGGCTAAGGAACTTTCGCAGCTGCGCTATTCAGTTGACGTGCTTTCGGCCCCGGAGCCGGCCACACTAGCGGATCTCGACCCGGCGATTTACGGCGTAATTGTAGAGGATGAATCGGGTTCCCACCGGGGCTTGCTGCTGCCGGATTTGGAGGGAGTGGATTCGGTAGCGAAGCAGGTAGAGATTGCTGCGCGAAAGGCCGGCATTCCGCCGGAAGTTCCCATTAAGCTCGCGCGTTTTCGTGTTGTCAGATTTAGTGAGAAGTAGGTTAAACCATCCGGAGCTGCCATGCTCCCCGTTTACTCACTAGACATCAAGGTTTCTTACGTCGAGAGCGTTGTCCTCGATGAACTTACGTCGCGGCTCTACTGCGTCGCCCATCAGAACCGTAAACATCTCATCGGTTTCCACCGCGTCGTCGATTCTGACTTGGAGCAGCGTTCGTTTCTCCGGATTCATGGTTGTCTCCCACAGTTGCTCCGGATTCATTTCGCCGAGCCCTTTATATCGTTGAATGCTCAAATCCTTTTTCGCTGCGGCCAGGACCTTTTCAAGCAGAGCATCGCGCGTGGCAACCTCGTCTTGGGTTCCATTCTCACCTGTGATGAAAGGCGCCGCCAGTTTATCTTCGAGCTCACTATACAGTTCAACTGCTTTCTGAAACTCTACAAAGCTGGCAAAGTTCCAATCGATGGAAAGGTTAACACCAGAGTTGGTTGAGGTTTCGATCTCCCACAATCCATGTTCCTCATCGGTCGTGAGCTCGGTCTTGTACCCGACCTTGGACAGGACGGCTTCGACCCGCGCCATGAGGTCGCCATCCTGAAAGATCTTGCGAAGAGTCGCACCCTCTTTGCGCAAAACGCCTTTTTTCCCGCCGAAAGCCTCCAGCAGAGTCTGCAGTAGGTGCGAATCGCCTCCTATGCGCCGCGACGCTCGCTCACAGTAATGCTTAAAGTCAACCATCTTCTCCAATGATTTCGCCAGCTCTTTACCTTCGATAACGTCTCTGGCGCCGGTTGTCTTTACGGTCATGTCGGCTGTTGCCATGCGCATCAGGTAACGGATCATCGAGCCTTCGTCTTTGATGTATTCCTCTTTCTTGCCCCGCTTTACCTTAAATAAGGGTGGTTGTGCGATGTAGACGTATCCTTTTTCAACCAGCTCGGACATCTGTCGATAGAAGAAAGTTAACAACAGTGTCCTGATGTGGGAACCGTCTACGTCAGCGTCGGTCATCAGAATGATCTTGTGATAGCGGAGCTTGCCGGCGTCGAAATCTTCTTTCCCAATCCCCGTTCCCAGCGCCATGATCAGCGATTTGATTTCGCTGTGCCCCAGCATCTTGTCAAATCGTGCCTTCTCGACATTAAGGATCTTGCCCTTCAGCGGAAGGATCGCCTGGTTCTTCCGGTCGCGTCCCTGTTTAGCTGATCCACCTGCCGAGTCACCCTCGACGATGTAAATCTCCGACAGTGCTGGATCGCGCTCCTGGCAATCGGCCAGCTTTCCAGGGAGCATGGTTGAACCCATCGCGCCCTTGCGTACGATTTCACGTGCTTTCCTGGCCGCCTCGCGGGCCCGAGCAGCGTCGAGAGACTTGCCGACAACCCTCCTGGCGACTGTGGGATTCTGTTCGAAGTATTCCGTTAGCCGTTCGTTTAAAAACGACTCCACGGCCCCCTTCACGTCTGAGTTGAGCTTACCCTTAGTCTGTCCTTCAAATTGTGGTTGAGGCAGCTTAACGGAAATAACCGCAACCAGACCTTCGCGAACATCATCCCCAGTCAGGGAACTCTTGAAGTTCTTCGCGAGGCCAGACGACTGGGCGTAAGCGTTGATCGTGCGCGTAAAGGCCGAACGAAAACCTGAGAGGTGAGTTCCACCATCCACCGTGTTGATGTTGTTGGCGAACGAGTAGACCTTCTCGTCGTAACCATCGTTGTACTGGATGGCAACCTCAATCGAGAGGCTGTCGCCTTCCTTTTCAAAATAGATCGGCTTGTCGTGAAGCGTGCTCTTATTCTTGTTGAGATGTTTCACGAACTCTGCAATTCCGCCCTTGTAATAGAACTCGTGAGAGCGCTCCGGCTCTTCCCGCTCGTCTTTGATGGTGATGCGAATGCCCTTGTTGAGGAAAGCCTTTTCGCGCAAGCGCTCAGACAGTTTATCGAAGCTAAACTCGGTATGAACGAAAATTTGCGTGTCAGGCTTAAACGTGATCTTGGTTCCGCGCTTCTTGGTTTTTCCTGTCTGCCTCAGGGCTACAACGGGAACGCCGCGAACATATTCCTGTTCGTAAGTCTTACCTTCTCTCCATATCTCCAGGCGTAAGGTCTCTGAAAGAAAGTTAACGACCGATACGCCCACACCATGAAGGCCGCCGGAAACTTTGTACGCATTGGAATCAAATTTTCCACCGGCATGACTGTGTCGCAATATCCAGCCAGCGCTTCATCTATTGAGTTATCGACAACCTCATAAACCAGATGATGAAGACCTAACTCTCCGGTTGACCCGATGTACATAGCCGGCCGTTTCCGGACCGCATCTCGCCCCTCAAGAACTGTGATGGAAGAGGAATCATATTTCTTGTCTGCCGTTATACCTGCTGTTGCCAAGCTATTCTCCTTAACTCAAATCAAAACGATTGCTTATAAATTGTTTGTTCGGTGTGGCACGCTTTCTGGGCGACTACTTCCTAGGCTAAAGTCGTGGAAACCGAGTCTCTTTTCGGTTCACCGTTGGTCACTTTACCGTCTTCAATTTCATATACACTTGCTCTGGACATGAATTTTTCGACGTGGGAGCGTTTCGAAGTTGTGATGAACGTCTGAGTGCGACCTTCAAGGTATTCCAACAGACTGTTTATCCGCTCTTCGTCCAGTTCCGCGTCAACATCATCGATGAGAAAAAGCGGGTAATCATGATGCCAGGAATTATACACCGAAATTGCCGCTAAGTCCAATAATAACAATGCGCTACGCTGTTGCCCGGCGCTCCCGTAAACCCGCATCTCGTGCCCCTCCAGTAGTATCTCTAAATCATCACGATGCGGACCAATGAGGGCACTGCCGGCGGATAGCTCGGCCTCAAGTCGAAGATTCAGCCGGTGGTCGAGCAGTGACTTGTAATCATGCAAATCGCCCTTGCCGTTCAGCGACGAAACGTATCGGATTTGGATCTCACTCCGCTCGAAGAGTCCGCGTTCCAATACCTCGTTTATGCGTCCAATGTAGTCTGTTCGAGACTGGTGTACCTGATGTGCGAGGTTCACCAACTGTTCATTCCAAGGCGCCACCAGATCTTCTGTCTCGGCCAAGCTCAGCCCAATCTCAATGGAGTCCTTGAGAATTCGATTTTTCTGTTTGAGCACCTTCTTGTAATTGGAAAGGGTTTGCACGTAGGCCGGTCTCAAAGAAGCGACTCCACGATCAATGAAGCGTCTTCTCGCCTCAGGCATTCCTCTAACTACTTCGAGTTCACCGGAAGTGAACGCAAAGACCTGGAGTTGACCCAGGTACCTTACCAACTGTTCCCGCTTGCCATTGACTGAAATTAATTTTCTGCTGCCTTGGAGTGTGACCTGCAGATCTCTCAGAAGTTCGCCGCTGGAGACCTTGCCTCTTACGAAGGCCATCTCCTGGCCAAATCTTATTGATTCCTGAAGACGCTGAGTGCGGAAAGACTTCGTTCTGGAGAGAAGATAGATTCCCTCCAGCCAATTCGTCTTACCCTGGCCGTTGTTTCCGAGAATAATATTAAGCCCGGAGCCCCACAGGATAGGTCCGCTTAAGTTGCGGAAGTGGTGGGCCTCAATACACTCGAGGATCATGGTTCAAATTTTAGCATATGCCCGATGCGGTGTTTGAGACCGAGTACTGAACTGAAGCCGCTAGAGCAACAATCGTCGCCCCCGCGCCTTCAAAATAGGCCTCCTTCTCGGCGAGCGCCTTAGGGCCTTCGTGAGATAGAGTACGGGCTCCCTTCCCGTTTGGCACAATTGCAATTGCACGCTCCCATTAGCTGATTAGATCCGAATACCGCCCCTTGACAAATGGAGCAGGGGGAGAGGAGTGTCCCTGATCCGGAAACGCGTCCCGGCCCCGGGATAGCTTCCTGCCCGACGTTTAGGCGGAGGGGAAAACGGGTGCATGGTGTGGCGACCAAGGGAGGAACGAGGGAGCAGTGCAGTTGATCTGCGCTGCCAGTTTTCTTTTATCGAAGTGACAAAGAGATAAGGCAACAGGAACAGAAGATTTATAGCCTCGCGGCCCTGACCCTTTAAGCGAAGCTCATGGCATGAACCAGGGAATTTTTTCTTCCGCCTGCCTTCGATTGTGATCTCGACTTCGCCTAAGAGGCTGACCGCCGCGCAAGTTGTGCGCTTTGCTTGTTATTCATTCGGGAATATCATGAGGAGTAGGCGAGGAACACAGAGTGAATGCTTGAAAATAGTATCGGCGAACGAAAGGGGGCAGTGGAGCGATGGAAGTGACGAGAATTACTGTCGATGAAGTGAAAGAGAGGATGGATCGCGGTGAGCAGTTCGCCTTTGTTGACACGCGCAACCCAAAGGCGTGGGGCGAGGCCGACACTAAACTGCCGGGCGCGATTCGTGTGCCCGCCGACGAGGCGGAGCAGCATCTTGCCGAGATCCCGCGCGACCGAGCGGTCATTACCTACTGCACTTGACCACACGAGGCGTCAAGCGCCCGTGTGGCGCAAGTGCTTGCTGATCGCGGCTGGAAGAATGTACACCCGCTCTACGGAGGTTTTGACGCCTGGCAGCAGGCGGAGTTCCCGGCTGAACCGAAGGGCGGCTAGTTCTCTTAGGCCGAACAAAAGCGAATCAGTAGTGTATGAGGAGAAACGGTCTTTACTCAGATGCGCATCGGCATCACCACATATTTGTATTCATAGTCGCCGCCCTCAGCCGGGCGAAGTTGGGCTTGGGAGTTTCCGTCTTTGAACTCAAAAGCAACCTTGCCGTCTCCCATCACATTGAGGAAGTCTTGCAGATATTGCGCGTTAAATCCGATGTCGGCCTCCTCGCCGGTGTATTCCGCCTGAATAGTCTCGCGAGCTTCTCCTTCCTCCGCGTTCTGCGAACTGATAACTAACTGATTCGGTTCAAGATGAAAGCGGATGGCGTGTGAGCGTTCGTCAGCCATTAAAGCCACACGCCGAATGGCTTGATTAAGCAGAGCACTATCGAACTCGATTGACTTATCGTTGTTCTTGGGCATTACCATCTCGTAATTTGGAAACTGCCCATAGAGCATTCGGGAGATTAATAGTCTGGTGCCCACTTCAAAATAGATATGGTTTTCATCCATCCCCAAACTGATCTCAGCGTCAAAACCTGCCGTCAGCTTGGTCAACTCGGCCAATGTTTTTCGAGGTATTAAAGTGTCTAGGGT
>JAIVJP010000542.1 GCA_020199975.1 Acidobacteriota bacterium | reverse complement strand
CTGAACTTCGTTGTCAAGACGCCAGGGCTTACGTAGAACGATCTATGCAGTCGATGGCCCGCCAGGTGGAAGCGATGCTGGCCCTGAAACGAGCCGGCGCGGTCGTCTTCGACTACGGCAATAACATTCGCAAGCAGGCGTTTGATGCCGGCTGCACAGATGCGTTTGAAATCCCAGGGTTTGTGCCCGAGTACATTCGCCCGCTTTTTTGTGAAGGCAAAGGCCCGTTTCGCTGGGTGGCGCTCTCGGGCGACAAGAGCGACATCCAAAAAACGGACGATCTCGCAGTGGAACTGTTTCCCGAGGATGCCACGCTGAATCGTTGGCTGCGCTTCGCGCGCGATCGAGTTCAGTTTCAGGGATTGCCCGCGCGCATCTGCTGGCTCGGTTACGGCGAACGAGCAGAGATGGGCGATGCCATCAACGAGATGGTGAGGCGCGGCGACTTGAAGGCACCCATCGCCATCGGCCGCGATCACCTCGACACCGGTTCAGTTGCTTCACCGTTTCGCGAAACGGAGGGAATGAGAGATGGGTCGGACGCTGTAGCAGACTGGCCGATTCTCAATGCCTTACTAAACACGGCTAGCGGTGCGAGTTGGGTTTCTTTTCATCACGGTGGTGGCGTCGGGATTGGTTATTCACTGCACGCGGGGCAGGTGTCGGTCGCCGACGGCACTGACGAAGCTGCAAGGCGTCTTAATCGCGTGCTCACAAACGATCCGGGTATCGGTGTCGCTCGTCACGCCGATGCGGGATACGACCAGGCTGGAGTTACCGCGCGAGACAAGGGAATTAAGATTCCAATGATGACTGAGTAACCTGGCTGATTTCCAATTGCCGATTGCCGATTGCCAATTGGTGTTGGACACTGAAACCTTGAGTTATAGAGAAGTCATTCAACGAACCTTAGAAATCAATTGGCAATCGGCAATTGGCAATCGGCAATAACATGGTGATCAGAAACATTCGCCTGACCCTGCTATTTCTCGGACTAATACTCCCCATACCTGTCTGCGCCCAGCGAGATCCACCGGTTGCGCAGTTTGGATAGATATGAGTCATACATTTTGCGTGAACTTATTCCCGATGTCGAAAAACGCTTTCGTGTCAGCCAGGAACGTGGCGGACGTGCAGTAGTCGGACTGTCAATGGGAGGTTACGGGGCACTTAAGTTTGGCTTGAAGTATCCGAAGATGTTTGCTCTAGTGGCGTCCATGAGTGGCGCTTTAGACGTGGCATCGTGGACGGAAAAAGAGTTAACGGCTCCCGGTGCAATTAGGGATTCAGTTATGCAAACATTTGGTCCGGCGAATTCTCTGACCCGCGGTGCCAACGATATTTTCAAGCTAGTGCGAGAGGTTCCCTCCGAACGGATGGCGTCGCTTCCCTACTTCTATCTCGACTGCGGCACTGAGGATTTTCTGTTCAAGAACAGCCGCGATTTCGCTGGTTTGCTGGTTGAGCGCAAGATTCCGCACGAGTATCGACAGCTTCCCGGCAGTCATAATTGGCAGTACTGGGATCGGCAGATAAAAGAGATTCTCAGACTCACGGCGCAACATCTTGCGCCACCAAAATAACCGGCCATCACCGGAGACTCCTGGTTGCTTAACTTCGCAATTCAAACAGCTCGCGAGGCCGGCGGCGTTCTCATTGATCGACTCGGGCGCGCGCAAGTCTCAAACAAAGGCACTATCGATCTAGTTACGGAGGCCGATCTTGCGGCGGAGAAGTTGATAATCGACCGCATCAGGTCGCACTATCCCCGCCATGCAATCCTCGCTGAGGAATCCGGTGCTTCGGAGGGCAGAACGTCAATTCCAGGCGAGAGTGAGTGGAAATGGATCATCGATCCGCTCGACGGCACCACCAACTATGCCCACGGCTATCCCTGTTTTTGTGTGTCGATCGGGGTCGAGCGGGCCGGGAGAGTCGAAATCGGGATAGTGTATGACCCCATGCGGGATGAAATGTTTGCCGCCGAGCGTGGCCAGGGTGCGACTTTGAACGAGCGCCGCATTTGCGTTTCCGAAGTGGAGGATCTGAACCGCGCCATGCTCTGCACTGGTTTCCCATACAATGTGCGCGAACGTCCGAACTTCGCTCGCGACTTTACCAACTTCACAATGCAGGCCCAGGCAGTGCGCCGCGACGGCTCAGCGGCAATCGATCTGGCGTACGTCGCTTGCGGACGATTCGATGGTTTTTGGGAAGACGGCCTGAACCCCTGGGATGTAGCTGCCGGGATTCTGTTAATCGAAGAGGCCGGAGGACGTGTCACTGATTACCTGAATGCACCGCTGGATATCTACACACCAAAAGTTCTTGCCAGCAACGGCCTTGTTCATGAAGCGATGATGAGTGTCCTGCGTGGCAGTTGTGAAAGAGCGCAAGCAGCAGGTTTGATAGGCGGCGAGGACGATTGGTTTGTAGCTAGAGAGCGGAGCGAATGATCGCCGCCAGTTGCTCACTCTCGCGTCGAGCGCACGCGCGAGCGTCTTCCTCAGGCCGCTGCTGCGGGTGAAAGAGGGGATGATAGATTATTTCGATTTTACCCCGCCCGGGGATCAGTCTCCCTCGTGGCCAGTCGCGGTTAGCACCGCGAATCGTGACCGGAAGAATCGGGACTCTGGCTTCTAAGGCAATCCGCACCGCGCCCGCTTTGAACCTTACCATTGAACCATCTGGCTGACCCCGTCCACCTTCTGGAAAGATCATGACCGCACCACCCTCT
>JAIVJP010000257.1 GCA_020199975.1 Acidobacteriota bacterium | reverse complement strand
CTGCATATGCATGGGCCGCACGGTGGCGACGTATTGCTCTATGACCGACTCCACGGTCCGCCCTCGCTCGGCAATGTCGCGCCGAAGCCTGCGAATGAATCGAATGTCATCCGGCGTGTCGACAAAGACCTTGATGTCCATCTGCTCGAGCAAACGCGGATCGGCAAAAATCAGTATACCTTCTACAATCACAATCGGTTTTGGCTCGACGCGTCGCGTCTCGTTCATTCGAGCGTGCGTCTTGAAATCATAAAGGGGTAATTCGATCGGTTCACCGGCTTTGAGCTTTCGAATGTGCTGCACCAGTAGATCGTTGTCGAGAGCGTGCGGGTGATCGAAGTTAGCGACCTGGCGATAGTCCAACGGGAGGTCTTTAAGATTACGATAGTAGGAGTCCTGTTGTATGAAAACTACTTCGCTCGCACTGACCGATTCCAGGATGCGGTTGGCCACCGTCGTTTTGCCCGACCCGGTACCTCCGCTAATGCCGATTATCATGCTCATGCTTTTCCTTAGTCCTTTCTCACGTCTCAGCTAACAGAAACAAGATTTAGGCCACAGATGAACGCGGATGTATGCAGATTTGAAGAAGCCTTAAGCAAGACTGTTAGAGTTCTTGTTCTGATCCGCGTTTATCTGCGCAAACCCGTGGCTAATTCTTTTCGAGCTAAGTGAGTCGGCCGATGATGCTGCGCAGCAGTACAGTAAAAGTGGCTCTCACGCGGTTCCCTATCTCAATCACTTCCTCGTGGTTGATTGGTCCGTCGCTAATTCCAGCAGCCATGTTAGTGATGCACGAAATGCCCAGCACTTTCATTCCCATGTGGCGCGCTACAATTGCTTCCGGCACAGTGCTCATGCCAATGGCGTCGGCGCCAAATGAGCGCAACATGTGAATTTCCGCCGGAGTCTCGTAACTTGGACCGGAAAGAGCGGCATAGATGCCACGTCGTACTTCGATCCCCAACGCATTTGCTTCTTCGACTACGGTTTCCTGGAGCGCGCGAGAATAGACTTCAGTCATGTCAGGAAATCTGGGCCCGAAGCGTTCGTCGTTCGGCCCGCGCAGCGGATTCGCTCCCATCAAGTTCAGATGATCGCTGATGATCATGAGCGCGCCCTCGCTCAATTGAACGTTGATACCGCCGGCGGCATTGGTTAACAAGAGCGCGTCTATTCCGAGTAGCTTAAAAGTTCGTATCGGAAATGTGACTTCTTCCAGCGAATAGCCCTCATAGAAATGTACTCGGCCCTGCATCGCCACAACTGGAACTTGTCCGACCTTGCCGATGACGAGGCTGCCGGCGTGCCCGGCAACGGTGGAAGCCGCGAACCCCGGAATCTCCGCGTAGGGAATGCGCACCGCTTCTTCAAACTCGTCTGCGAGGCCGCCGAGTCCGCTACCCAGGACTACTGCTATCCGCCCGTCCAGAGCTGTGCGGGCACGAATAGTGCGCGCCGCGTGTTCGGCGCGCGCATAAAGATTGGAAGCTGCTGAACCTTCAAGCATTTTTGCTTAGCTTAGCGAAATAGGCGTGATAAGTCCCGCAGGGAAGCATGAGGGAGGCTCGCATCGAAGCCCATTCGTTCTGTCACAACCGCGAGCGGTGGCGACCGGGTTGTGTTTTCTCTTGAGCTCGGCCCAGTTGAAACCAGGTCGCTACCACCACCCCAGCCGGGCTGCCCGGCTG
>JAIVJP010000541.1 GCA_020199975.1 Acidobacteriota bacterium | reverse complement strand
GCACTATGACAGAGATGTGACATTCCAGAGGCGCGCGTTGGAACTGATGAAGCTTTTGCCAAAAGGTGAAGTCGAGAATACGCATATCGCGTATTTGACTGATAGTGTGTCCCTCAGGGAGAAATTTAATCAGAATCAAGTCTATGGGACGGTGTTGACAAACGAAAACGGGAAATTGGTCCCGAAGCAACTCTGGGAGGGAGTGAATGTTGATAAGCGCCGTGCCGAACTGGGGCTACAGCCTTTAGCTGAGTACATCCGCAGGCAAAGTGAGGCGCTCCTACCAAGACGGCCGGCGCAAGAAATCGGCGATGGCCCAAAGCCGGAATTGCGCGCCGAATTGTTACAGCTCGGCACGGATGATCAGAACATTCGGGGAGAGTATGACACGTATCGCAGGGCGCATGGCCTGTTTGGCATTGATAACAAAACCCTGAATGAGAAGCTGAATAACGATCCGGAATTAAAGAAGGCCATGTTGTTTATCGGCCTGCGGATGAATCTGGGTGACGATGTTAGACGCATTCGCATGAAGCAGATAATTGCGAAGTACGGTTGGCCTGGGCGAACTCTGGTGGGCCCTGAGGCCGCGGAGGCTGCCTACCTGATTGTTTCGCATTCTCAGGATCTACCGCTGCAAAAATTGAGTTTAGGATTGATGACGAAATTGGGAACAACCGAAGTTGAGAACACGCAAATTGCGACTTTAACTGATCGAATTCTTCTCGCCGAAGGTAAGAAACAGCGGTATGGGCAAATGTATAGCTTTGCTGCGGACGGAACGCCTATTCCGAAACCCATTGAAGACGAAGTGAATGTTGATAAGCGCCGTGTTGAGCTTGGGCTGGAGCCTTTAGCTGAGTACCTTCGCAAGGAAAGTGTGAAGCCGCCGAAGAAATCTCAATGACATGCGAGATGAATGCAGATGACGCCAGATGGAAAGAAATCGCAATAGGGTGCTTAGAGGTCCGTTTTTCCTGCGCCCGACCCTTATCCTACGATGCATTCCGAAATAAGAACGACGGATGATGTTCTTTTAGTACTCGAACTAGGTGCTCTTTCGTAAGATGTGTATATCGTTGAGTCGTAGTTAATAGACAAAGCTCAGCTCTTTTCCAGTGGATCTCAGTTTTCGCACTACTCGATCGAGCGAACTCAGCTCGCCATCGATGCGCCCGTAACGCCGCACTTCTCCATCTCGGCCTTCATCCGCGGTGGCGATCTCGATTGATTCTTTGTGCACATCCAAACCGACGTACATGATAGACTTTCGCATGGCTTGTCTCCTTAATTGTGGCTCTGAGCCACGGTTGTTAGAACCTCCGCAGCTAAAACCCACGCTCTTAAGTGACAGGCCTCTTTTCTGTCAGCCATTATGTCTAGGCGCTTGCCTGTGCGATTCATTTGCGAACTCGCTGTAACAGAGTTTCGTATCCATACGGGAGGTATTTTAATGTTTTGTCCAAAATGCGGTCAGGAACAAGCTTCTGAATCTGTGCGCTTCTGTTCGCGTTGCGGATTTAAGTTGAACGTTGTCGAAGAGCCATTAGCTAGACGTCTGGTCAAGATGACTATGTTTCTTGTTTTGGCAGTGTGCGCCATAATGGGGTGGGCCTCGATAACAGCCGGCCCGGGCTACATGCAGGTACGAGTTATTACTACGCTTATTGCGGTAATCACCTTCTATTTACTCT
>JAIVJP010000020.1 GCA_020199975.1 Acidobacteriota bacterium | reverse complement strand
ATGTAAAGCTTGGGAGCTACAGTCTGCCCCGACGATCCAATCTGACGATCGATAGGCAACCACTCAGCGTCACAAATAGGACGCGACGCGGCGAGATCACCGCCGAGTACTTCAGCAAGCTTTTGCGCGAGAGCGATATTCTCCTTGCTCTTAATCCCGCGGCCGATGGCCACGATGATCTCGGCTTTGGATAGATCAATGGACTGCTTCACTTCCTGGAATGGAGCTTCCGGACTCATGCGAATCTCGCCAACTTCAACTTCCTGTTTCTCTACCGGCACCCCACTTCCCTTCGCTGCTTGATCCGGGCGATAGGCCCCTGATTGGAAGGTAGCAAACACCGGTGCCGCTCCATCTGAAACTACGTCCGCGTCGAGCTTTCCGAGAAAGATTCGACGAGTGAACGTGATCGAGGCGTCTGCTATCTGCGCGCGGATGCAATCGCTAATGAGCGACTTACCAAAACGCGCCGCCAGCTTCGGACCGAAATCGCGTACCAGATAAGTGTGCGACATGACCACGAGCTGTGGATCCAGTCCGCGAACCACTTTCTCCATTGCGTCGGTGTAGCCATCCGGGGTGTAGCTCGCAAGTTTAGCGTTGCTGGCCGATACAACCTTCGCAAGATCATACGCTGCGATGTCCTGAGCCATGGCATGTGAGTCAGCTCCCAAAATGACCGCCCTCACCTGCTGTTGCAGCTGTGACCCAAGGCTCTGTGCCGCGGCAATTGCCTCTAGCGATGTCTTACTAACCACACCGTCGCGATGTTCGATGAACACGAGGATTCCGTTACTCATTAGATTACCCGTGCCTCGACGTGAAGTTTCTCGGCGAGCGTAACAGCTCCGGCCTTAGCATCGCCATTACCCAGCAATTGAGTCTGCTTTGTCTTTTGCGGCAAATAGACTTTCTTCAGCTGCTGATGTGATGGGCGAGTCACTATTTCCGCCGGTGGGGTCACTTCTTTAATCTCTTTCTTCTTTGCCGCCATGATGCCCTTGAGCGTGGCGTAGCGGATCTGACTGATGCCTGATTGAATCGTCAGCAAAGCTGGAGTAGGCATGGAATACCACTGATACCAGCCACTCTCGAGTTCCCTCTTGACGCGCAGCTTGTCGCCAGAGGCGTCGACTTCAATCACAATCGTCGCATGCGGCATCCCTAGCAAATCAGCCATGATCACGCCGGTTTGGGCATAACCATAGTCATCCGATTGCAAACCGGTCATGATCAGGTTCGGCTGCTCCTCACGAATTGCTTCCACCAGCGCGCTGGCAGCGGCATAGGGAGAAAGGTGGGTAAGATTGTCGCCAACCACATGAATGGCCCGATCGGCCCCGCGCGCCAGAGCGTCCTTAATCACACTCTTGGCTCGCTGTGGTCCCATCGAACAGACAATTACTTCGCCGCTCAGTTTCTCTCTGACACGCAAAGCTTCTTCGAGCGCGTATCCGTCCGACTCGTTGACCTCGAAGGAAAGATCACCTTCCTCAATCCATGTTCCATCTTTGTTGATTCGCAAGATCGCGTCTTTGCTGGCGACTTGCTTCATCATTACGATAATTTTCATACGCTGTGATTTACGCTCAGAACTTTGTATTTCGTGCTTTGTACTTTGTTCAGTTTCGGGGTTGACTGTCACCCTCAAAGTTCAAAGTACAGAGTTCCAAGCACCAATTCCCCAGTTCCTCATTCCTCATATCTCTTAAAGAGCAGGGCCGCATTCGTACCACCAAACCCAAAACTGTTGGACAGCGCGTAGTTCACTACAGCCTCGCGCGGCTTGTTAGGAACGTAGTCCAGATCGCATTCCGGATCGGGTTTGAAGTAGTTGATTGTGGGTGGTAGGATATTGCGGTGCAGAGACAACACCGAGAAAACCCCTTCGATTCCGCCAGCGGCGCCCAGCAGATGCCCAGTCATCGACTTAGTTGAGCTAACGGCAAGTCTGTACGCGTGCTCGCCAAATGTTTTTCTGATGGCCAGCGTCTCAAATTTATCGTTGTAAGGTGTCGAGGTTCCGTGCGCGTTGATATACCCTACTTCTTCCGGTTGAATTCCGGCGTCCTGAATGGTTTTCTGCATAACGCGAATGGCGCCCGAGCCAGTATCATCCGGCATGGTTATGTGAAAAGCATCGGCGGTCATACCATAGCCGACAAGCTCGGAGTAGATCCGCGCTCCGCGGCGACGAGCAAACTCCAGGTCCTCCAGAATCATGATGCCGGCGCCCTCGCCTATCACAAATCCATCGCGATCCTGTTCAAAAGGCCGTGACGCCGTGAGTGGATCATCGTTTCGCGTCGACAGTGCTCGCATGGCAGCAAAACCCGCCACGCTCATGGGCGTGATCGCCGACTCCGCACCACCGCAAATCATTACATCCGCGGCTGCTCGCTGTATGATCTTGAAGCTATCGCCGATTGCGTGCGCCCCGGCGGCACAAGCCGTGGCCGTGGCCGAATTCGGACCTTTTGCGTTGTGACGTATCGAAACCTGACCAGCCGCTAGGTTCACTATTGCTGAAGGGATGAAGAAAGGGGAAATGCGGCTCGGACCATCATTGAGAAGCTTTGAATGTTCGCGCTCGATCGCCCAGAAGTCTCCGATACCGCTGCTGATATAGGTGCCCACCCCCTCTGCGATATCGTCACTAACCTCGAGACCGCTGTCGGCCACTGCTTCCTGGGCCGCGGCAATCGCATAATGAATAAAGGCGCCCATCTTGCGTGCCTCTTTCTTCTCGACGTAATTCAGCGGATCGAAGTCCTTAATCTCGCAGGCAAACTTAACCGGAAACTTCTCGACGTCGAATCTCTTAATGCGATCCGCGCCGCTCTGACCTTTCATCAGCGCAGTCCAGGTCGCCTCGACTGAGTTGCCAATCGGCGTTACCAGGCCGAGGCCTGTGACCACAACCCTACGTGTCAAATCAAAGCTCCTTGAAAGTGGTAATAGGTGAAAGGTTAGCGGTGATAGGATAAACGCAAGAGGCAACTCCTCTCACTTATCACCTATCCCTTACCACTACTTTTTGTGCTGGTCGATGTAGTTGTACGCGTCGCGCACACTCTGAATTTTCTCAGCGTCCTCATCAGGAATCTCGATGCCAAACTCTTCTTCAAAACGCATGACGAGTTCGACCGTGTCCAGCGAATCGGCACCCAGGTCATCGATGAAGCGAGCATTTGGAGTGACCTCATTCTCGTCCACTCCAAGTTCGTCAACGATGATCTGCTTTACTTTATTCTCGATCTCTTGATCGGGCATTTCGTTTTGCTCCTCTGTGATTTTGTGAAAACTGGTTTTCAACCCTGAGAAATTCCTAGCTTGGCGCCAGTGGATTTCAGACTCGCGGTAGCTTCTACGTTGAGACTCTTCACCTCACGACTGATCTGGCGCATTAGTCCGCTCAAAACTCTCCCCGGTCCAACTTCGACGAAGGTATCAACACCTTCGCGAATCAACAACTCGACCGATTCCAGCCAGCGCACCGGCGATGAAACCTGCCGAACCAGCGAGTCTCTGGCGTGCACCGCTTTTCTTACTTCCGCCGCGTCAACGTTACTTACCAGCGGAATGCGCAAATCGTCAAGACTCAAAGCTTCCAGATCGGCGGCCAACCTCTCTTGCGCGGGCGCCATTAGCGAGCAATGGAACGGAGCGCTCACATTCAGCTTCACCACGCGCTTGGCACCCTTTTCTTTGAGCAGCTCAATTGCGCGATCGATGGCTTCGGTGTTGCCGGCGATTACCACCTGGTTTGAAGAATTGATATTCGCTGGCGCGCAAACCTGGCCCTGACTCGCCTCCCCACAAACTTTCTCAATCTCAGACAGTTCCGCGCCTCTCACTGCTGCCATGGCCCCCTGGCCTGGAGGAACGGCCTCCTGCATGTAACGTCCGCGCGCCCTGACAGCTCTCACCGCATCGGATAGGCTCAGGGCGCCCGCCGCGACGAGTGCTGAATACTCCCCGAGACTGTGTCCAGCAACGTAGTTTGGCTGGGGAAACCCTTGGGCCTCCATCGCCCGAAGCACGGCGACAGAAACGCTCAGAATTGCCGGCTGCGTGTTCTCCGTCAGCTGCAAGGTTTCCGGCGGTCCCTCAAAGCACAAACGAGAGATAGGGAAACTCAGCGCTTCGTCTACTTCATCAAAGACCTTTCGCGCAGCGGGAAAGTTATCCACCAAGTCCTTTCCCATGCCCGGATGCTGCGATCCTTGCCCCGGAAAGATGTAAGCCAGTGACATTGCCAATTGCCATTGCCAATTGCCGATTGGCGCTCTTCAGTATGTGACAAGCAAAATGCGAGTCTTGCCTTTGGCCCACAGGCCCAGATCAAAGACTTAAAGTGGCAATTGGCAATCGAAATCGCCAATCGTAACGCCTGCTGCCATTACAATCGGCAATTGGCAATCGGCAATTGGCAATCCGAAAATGTCTTTACCACCTCATCAGTACTCCGCCCCAGGTCACGCCGCCGCCAAACGACGCCAACAGAATCAAGTCATCTTTCTTAATTCGCCCTGCTTCTACACACTCATCGAGGGCGATCGGGATAGAAGCTGAAGACGTGTTGCCGTGCATCGCAATGTTTGAGTAAACGCGCGCGTCGTCAACGTTTAATTTGTTTGCCACGGCGTCTGTAATTCGCTGATTCGCTTGGTGTGGAATAAACAGACTCACATCTTCGGCCGTTAGACCTGCTTGCTCCAGCACTTCGCGCGAGATGTCAGCCATTGAGCGCACTGCCACCTTGAACAGCTCGTTCCCCTTCATCTTAAAAAAATGGTCGCCGGAAGCCAGGGTCTCGGCGCTCGGTGGGCGACGCGTGCCGCCACCAGGAGAATAGAGCTGCTCCTCATATCTGCCGTCAGACTTGATCCGGGTAGCCAAGATTCCACGGTCACCTTCAACAGGTCCCAAAACCGCCGCGCCAGCTCCGTCGCCAAACAGTACACACGTTTGACGATCAGAGTAATCGACGTACTGCGTCAGAATCTCCGCACCGATGACGAGCGCGTTACGCGACTGGCCAGTCTGGACCATCGTGTTCGCCAGGGTGAGACCATACAAAAACCCCGAGCAGGCCGCAACGACATCCATAGCGGCTGCCCTATGGGCGCCAAGCTCTGCCTGAATCAGGCAGCCGGTCGAAGGAAGAATCTGATCGGGCGTCACAGTCGCGCAGAGGATCAGGTCGATATCCGAAGGTTCTAACCCGGCGCGTTCGATAGCTTGGCGCGCGGCGCGAACTGCAAACTGCGAAGTGTATTCTCCAGGGGCTGCTTTCCGTCTCTGTTTAATGCCGGTACGCGTAGTTATCCACTCATCTGAAGTCTCTACGGTTTTCTCTAGATCGGCATTGGTCAGAATGCCTTCCGGATATGAATGGCCGGTGCCCAGAATCCCGGCGCGTACGTTTCCCATCTACTGTCCTCAGTGGCAAAAGGGGACGTTAATACTAACCACTAAAAAATGAAAAGCCAACTCAGTTGAGCTAGTGTACACGGACATTCTTGATGGGCTCCTGCGATCCCGCCGGCCCATGTAGCGCGTTGGTTTCAGCGATGCCACGCTCAATTCGCTCACTCGCGCGATTCTCAGAGAACTCCTTTACGTTGCGAATCGCATTGCGAATAGCGCGAGCGTTGGACCTGCCGTGTCCGATCACTACGATCTGACGCACGCCGAGCAGTGGCGCGCCACCATATTCCGAATAATCCAGTCGTTTCTTGATATTGCGGAAAGCGGGCTTGGCCAGCATAGCTCCCGCCTTTGTGACCGCGGAGACAGTTAGCTCACGCTTGATCATCGACAGCATCGCTTCGGTCAATCCTTCGGAGAGCTTCAACATGACGTTACCTGTAAAACCATCCGTCACGATCACATCTACCAGGCCGGAAAAGACGTCACGGCCCTCCACGTTTCCTACAAAATTCAAGCTGCTCATCTCGCGCAGAAGCGGAAAGGCTTCCTTGGTCAGGTCATTGCCTTTCGCTTCCTCTTCCCCAATGCTCATCAAACCAATCGCAGGCTTGATGGTGCCCAACACGGCGCGCGAGTAAGCCTCGCCCATAATGGCAAACTGCACCAAATGATGCGGCTTGCATTCGGAATTTGCACCCACGTCGAGAAGCAAAGTAGGCTTGGCTGATTTGGTAGGAATGAGCGCTGCAAGCGCTGGTCGATCTACGCCGGGTAACATTCCGATGACCATCTTTGCGGTGGCCATGGCGGCGCCGGTATTTCCCGCGGACACAAAACCATCCGCGCGACCTTCGGTAACCAGTTTCGTCCCAATCCTCAAAGAACTCTTCTTCTTGCGCCGCACTGAGGTGGCGACGGGATCGTCCATGCCAATCACCTCTGAGGCTTCCACCAGTTCAATCCCTCGATCTCCGTCTCCACGCCAGCCACACCGACGAAGTTCAGGTTGAATCTTCTCCGGCTGCCCGACCAGGATTACTCCTACGCCTAGATCACGCGCTGCGGCGAGCGCCCCATCGATCTCAGCGTGAGGAGCGTTGTCGCTGCCCATCGCGTCGAGAACGACTTTTCCCGTCAGACGGGTCTCATTCTTCGACTGATTTCGCAAAGGGAATACTGATTAGCTGGCTAGGTTTGTTCTACCT
>JAIVJP010000256.1 GCA_020199975.1 Acidobacteriota bacterium | reverse complement strand
GCGGCCGGCCGCTCTGATACTCGATGACGCTTTGAAGGATACCATCGAGGCTCATTTGGGGGTGGAAACCGACAAGTTCTTTGACTTTCGTGATGTCTGGAATGCGGCGCGGCATGTCTTCAAAGCCTTCTTCGTAAGCCTCGTCGTAGGGCACAAAAACAATTTCTGAGTCTGATTTCGTCAGCTCTTTAACGCGTTTGGCTAGATCGAGAATCGTTATTTCCTCGTTGGAACCAATATTGAAAACCTGACCAACGGCCTCCGGACGGTCCATCAACTTGATCAGGGCCCCGACTACATCACCTACGTATCCAAAACAACGCCGCTGTTCCCCGTCGCCATAGACCGTAATGGGCCGGCCGGCCAGGGCTTGTTTTACAAATGTGGGTATCACCATGCCGTACTGACCCGTCTGCCTGGGACCCACCGTATTAAATAGCCGCACGATGATCGTGGGTAGCTTTCTTTCGCGCCAGTAAGCTAAGGCGAGAAACTCGTCGATTGCTTTCGAGCACGCATAGCTCCAGCGGCCCTTAGTAGTAGCGCCCATCACCAGATTCCCATCCTCGCGAAAGGGCACCTCAGTGGACAGACCGTAGACCTCCGAGGTGGAGGCGACCAAAACTTTCTTCTTCTTTTTGTTGGCAATCGCCAACACTACCTCGGTGCCACGCACATTGGTTTCAATCGTTCTTACCGGACTCTCTACTATCAATTTGACGCCAACGGCGGCCGCCAGATGAAACACAACGTCACACTGGTCAACCAGCTCCGCCGTTACTGGCTGGTTGTGAACACTGTCGATCGTGTAGCGAAAGCGGGGATTGGTCTTCAGGTGCTGAATGTTTTCAAAGGTACCGGTTGATAAATCGTCTATGACGAAGACTTCGTCACCACGATGGAGATACGCGTCGGCTAAATGGGATCCAATGAACCCCGCGCCTCCAGTGATCAGTACTCGCAAATTGTTCAGCTCCTTTTGAACCCCCTGGTGTAGTGTCTCTCAATTGACTTCACAGTTTTTTTGTGTGGCTTCACGAAACCGCTTTTCTCATTCATGAAACCAGCGAACATGCTTGACTGTTGTACAGTTATTTTTGAGACACTACACTAAATTCCGGACTCGAGGCTATTCCCTGACGGCGCTCCAGCAACTGTTTGTAAAGCGTTTTCATGTCGTCCAGTAGTCGCTCCCTGGAATAGTTGCTCACGACATACTCTTGTCCACGGCTGCCCAGCTCAGTGCGAAGTTCGGGATTCTCGATCAGGTGAAACAGTCCCGCGGCAACCGCGACCGGGTCATTTGATTGAATGCTAAGACCTCGTCGGCAGACCGTATATCGCTTGTTTTGATGATCTTCGACCGTCTCGCCCAATAGATCAACAACTCCACCAACTGCAGTCGCAATCACCGGACGTGCGTTGGCCATAGCCTCAATGAGTGTCAGCGGTGTTCCTTCGTTTAGGGATGTTAAGGCGACTATGTCGAGAGCCGAGTAGAAGTTTTCCGGATCCCGTCGGGTGCCCACGAAGATCACGTCCTCAACCAGCCCTAGAGCCCGGGCCTGGACTTCGAGTCTGTCTCGCAAGCTTCCGTTACCTATCACAACAAATCTCACTCGCGGCCGGGATTTCTCATCGGCCAATCTCTCTTTCAAAAGGGCGACAGCTCTTAGGAAAAGTTCATGGTTCTTGAT
>JAIVJP010000540.1 GCA_020199975.1 Acidobacteriota bacterium | reverse complement strand
GCCCTATAGGCGCAACTTCCGGGAATTGATCTATAATTCTTACCAAGTCTAAGCGGAAAAATTTGTTAGAGTTGCAGGCCAATGCGTATGTCTCCGTGTGGCTAATTTGCAGAGAGCAGTTAAAGGAAAATACCGGGTTTAGATAACAGCGCTTTAATTCCGGTAGAATGACGAAAATGATCGGAAAGAGTGATTTATCGAATCAAACGTTTAGACTATCACTTGCAACACGGCTGCCGTTTGAGGAGCAAACGCGCGGTGGCTTTGCCCTTCACACTCAACCACAGATTATTTCTCAGCGTTCAAAGCAGAATCCGGTTGCTCTCTCCTTTGCTCAGGAGCGGTTATGGTTTCTTAATCAATTTAATCCGGATGGTTCCCTCTATAACAATCCGGCAGCTGTACGCCTCGCAGGCGCGCTATGTGTCGTGACACTCGAGCGATGCATCAATGAAATCATTCGCCGACATGAAGTTTTACGAACCGCCTTTACCTCGGTCGATGGTCATCCAGCGCAGGTGATCACCCCAACCATGCGCGTAACACTCCCGGAAATAGATTTAAGGGAGTTGCCGTTAGCCGACCGCGAGGTTAAGGCGTTGCAGCTAAGCAACAGCGAAGCTCAGCGGGCGTTCGACCTAGCTCGAGGTCCACTGGTGCGAGTGGTCTTGCTGCGGCTGAATGCCGAAGAACACGCGCTGCTGCTGAACATGCACCACATTGTCAGCGACCGATGGTCCTTCGACGTGTTCATGCGGGAACTAGCAGCGCTTTATGAAGCCTACTCTACGGGCGAGACTTCACCGCTGCCGGAACTTCCCATTCAATATGCGGACTACGCCGTATGGCAGAGGGAGTTTGTGCAAGGCGAAGTTTTTGAAAAGCATCTTTCATATTGGAAGCAGCAACTCTCGGGTGCGCCTGCTGTTGTGCAATTGCCGACCGATCATCCACGTCCGGCGGTGCAGAGCTTTCGCGGCTCCCGCCAAACGATAATCCTCTCGATGGATACAACGGATGCGCTGAAGAATTTAGGCGTGGAAGAGGGCGCGACGCTGTTCATGACTCTGCTGGCCGCCTTCCAAACGTTGCTGTGGCGTTACACGAGCCAAGAAGACATGGTTGTGGGCACCGATGTCGCCGGTCGCACGCAGGCCGAGACAGAAGGGTTGATTGGCCTCTTCGCTAATCACTTAGTACTGCGCACGGACCTGTCAGGCGACCCGAGTTTCCGAGAGTTGCTGCGGCGAGTTAGGGAAGTGACTCTTGGCGCTTACGAGCATCAGGACATGCCGTTTGAGAAGCTCATTGATGAGTTGCAGCCGGAGCGAAATCTGAGCCATACGCCACTATTTCAAGTTTCTTTTGCGCTGCAAGATGCGCCAGCGCCGGCTTTGAAAATTTTGGGTTCGAACGCGAATCAGCTTGTGAGTGATAGGGCTGTAGCGCACTTCGATCTGGCCGTGAAGGTAATTGAGGAATCTGACGAGCTGTCCTGCGCCTTCGAGTACAACACAGATCTATTCGACGCGGCGACAATCGCTCGTATGCGCGGGCACTTCCAAGTTCTGGTCGAAGCCGTCATCGCTAATCCCGAGCAGCAGCTCTCCGCCTTGCCAATTTTAACCGAAGCGGAGCGTTATCAATTGCTCGTCGGTTGGAATGACACGAAAACGGATTACCCGCGGGAGCAGTGCATCCA
>JAIVJP010000539.1 GCA_020199975.1 Acidobacteriota bacterium | reverse complement strand
GTCATACGTTTGCTTATCAGCCGTCTAATACAACTGCCCTAGTTCCTTCCGAGGACTGAGCAGCTTGATGCCATTCTCCCCGCGCTATTCACACTGCAATTCTACTTCGGGAAAGCTTTCATTATTACAGAGACAAACCAGGGCAAGGTCGAGCTCGCCCGCTTCCTCCGTCTTTTACGTTTACAGTGTGGGCATCCTAACCTTGACCGCTGGAGATTTCGGTACGCTAACGTACGTCGATAAGGACTGGACATAGATTCGTGAGTCTCTCGCAATGCAGGCTTGGCACTTCACTAATTGGTACGTTTACGTACCGACGCTGGTCCAGGTAACGAGTAGTGTCTCCTTCAGAACAAGCGGGGATGTCTGAGGTTGGTTGGTGGTTCTCCGACAACTGCCAATCCAATCTCAGGCGATATCTGTCTCGACTACGTTCCTCTTGTAGTGTCTTAACCCTTGAGCTAGAGAATTCCCAATGGAAACCGCGCAGCATCACGTTCTTTACATTGAGGACCACGATGACACTCGTGAACTGGTCACACTCGTATTGGCAGAACGTAATTATCGCGTTACAACAGGCTCCACCCTTGCAGACGCTTTCAAACTCGCACGCGAACATCACTTTGATTTGTATATGCTCGACTCACGGCTTCCGGATGGTTCTGGAATCGACCTTTGTAAGAGACTTCGCGAATTTAATACGGGCATTCCGATAATGTTTCTTTCCGGCGCCGCGTATGAGGCCGATAAGGAGACCGCAATTAATAGTGGGGCTCAGAGCTACTTGATAAAGCCCGTTGACCTGGATGTGTTGTGCAGCGAAGTAAGTAAATTAATTGATGTCTCCGCGAGAAAGAGCGACCTGGTAGAAGGGTCGGCAATATGTTTCTCGAACCTGCGAGGGTCTCCCGAGGACAACGCCGGCATTAAACTTTCCTCCACCTTTCACAACGCGAGCTTGAAGCGTTAATGGCATCGACATTGCTTGGCGGTACCGCTGGTTTTAGAAACCGCTAGTTTAGGACCATTAAAAAACAAACTAATTCAAGGTTGTATTGTTAAAGCGCAAGCAATTCATCGTAATTTAGATCAAGCAGGGTTAAAGCAATGTTATCAACGCTCCGGTTCCGGGTAGAGTCAGCTCAAGGCCACCGAGAGATGCATCGACCAGTAGCCGAAGAACTACTTATTCAGCAGAAAGTAGTCGAACAAATAAGATCAAAGATCAGCATGAATCTCGAGGTTGGTGCGAGCATTTTGGGATAAATCGTTACCTCTGCTGGTTGAGCAGTGAAGACGGACTCTCTATGCTAGGATGTGGTTCCCTGCCAGCAAAATTCCATAAGGCAAAGGATCATCAGGCATGGCTCACGTAGCTCCGTCTTCTTCGCCGAACAGAAACAAAATTCTGGCCGCACTCAACGAAGCGGATTATCCAAACATCTTCTCCCAATTAGAGCCCGTCTCGCTTGCTCAGGGCGAGGTTGTCTACGAAGCCGACAGCCCTATGAAGTACGTCTATTTTCCCGTGACTGCGGTATTTTCAATGCTCAGCACCATGGAAGACGGTAGGACTGTCGAAGTAGGTCCCGTGGGCCATGAAGGGCTGGTGGGACTGCGTATCTTTCTGGGCGCGGACACATCGCCGGATCGGGTAATTGTGCACGTGGCGGGTGAGGCTATGCGATTGCGAGCCAGCGTGCTCAAAGC
>JAIVJP010000538.1 GCA_020199975.1 Acidobacteriota bacterium | reverse complement strand
AAGTAGGGCACTCCCGCTTGCAATCATTCTGCTTAAGACGGAAAGCTTGCACAGAATGTTTGCAAACCAATAAGATAATTAGGTGGAACACTAAATGAATACTAAGTAGCAAATGTCGCTGCCAGGCAATCGAAGCGGTATAACTAGCTCGCTTCAGCATTTTGGAATACTTCATTAAGGTCTATCTGGGCAACCGATGATCCAAAACAACTTGCTCGCCGCCCTGTCAGAGACAGGACACCTGGACCTGATTTCTTATTTAACAAAAGTGTCAGTGTCTTTGGGTGAGGTTCTTCATCAAGCCCGGGAGGAGATCCAATACGTTTATTTTCCCGAGAATTGCGTGATTTCAATCCTGTCAACCATGGAAGATGGCTCGACCGTAGAAGTCGGAGTCGTCGGCCACGAGGGGATGTTGGGTGTTCGCGTGTTGCTGGGAGTTAAAAAAACTCCGCATTGCGCGGTTGTGCAAGTCGCCGGTAGTGCCATGCGTATGCGCGCGGATCGGCTCGATCAAGACCTCAAGGGAATGGGAAGCTCCCTGCGGCCTCTGCTGCTGCGTTATACGCAGGCGCTGTTATCACAGATCAGCCAATCCGTAGCTTGTATCTCGCAGCACTCAATCCGCCAGCGGCTCGCGCGATGGCTATTGGCAATGCGAGATCGTACCGGGTCGAATAACCTAGACGTAACTCATGAAATCATCTCTCTCATGATGGGCATAAGACGAGCCTCGGCCAGCGAGAATCTGCACGAACTCCGGGACGCGGGACTGATCGCCACCCGGCGTGGTGGGATAAGGATTGTCGATAGTCAGGGCTTGGCAAATACCGCGTGTGAGTGTTACCGCATAGTCAAAGAAGAATATGACCGGCTCTACTCCGAGAAATCAATATAAAGTTTAACGAAGGACTTGCTTAGGTGGGGATAGGCACGGCCACCTAACCATAAGCGAACGTGAAATAACCTGCGAGCCTCATCACACTCGCTCAAAACCGCCCTTGCCACTCCTGAAAATGGTGTCAAGGTCACGGGATTATGTCGAACCTTTCAAAGCGTACGTCACCGTACTGAAGCTCGCCCATTTCGCCTTTACAGTTCTTAGCTCGCGATCGGAACAGTAGCCCCCAGCAGCTCAACTTTATTTTTTTGTCGTGGCGGTAGCCTGCGGCAAGCTTCAAGGAGGGAAAACAATGCCAGACAAGGACAAAGAAGAATTAGATGGACGCAGCCAGTCGGGTGGCAAAGGTGGTGAGAAATCCGGTGGCGGCCAGTCGGGTGGCAAAGGTGGTGAGAAATCTGGTAGCGGCCAGTCGGGAGGCGGCAAACAAGGCGGCGGCAAGGAAGGCGGTGGCCGTGGAGGCTCGCAAGGTGGCGGCGGGGGCCGCTCCGGCGGCGCCAATCGCTAACCTCAGAAATGACTTGGGCGAGTTCAAGGAGCTCGCCCTTGTTATCAGTAATTCACAATCAAATTCGCATTTGGAGATAAGGAAAAATACCAATGGACGCTTTGGCTTTGCTTAAAGCTGACCACGAGAGAGTGGCACTGATGCTCGAAACAATCGAGACCACTACGAAGCGGGCTCTCAAGGGCCGAGAGGAGTTTTTGCGCAGCTTAAAGAGGAATTAGATCTCCACGCGAGAATAGAGAAGGAGATCTTTTATCCGGCTCTGGATGGAGGAAACTCGCGAAATCAAGGTTCGACATAATAT
>JAIVJP010000019.1:6722-7956 GCA_020199975.1 Acidobacteriota bacterium | reverse complement strand
GTCTGGTTCCGGAAAATCTGTCACAAGTCTCTCAATCATCCGCCTAATCCTAAGTCCGCCTGGGCAAATCGTTTCAGGCGAAGTGGTCTTCGATGGTCGAGACATTCTCCGGCTTAGAGAAGATGATGTACGGCGGATTCGCGGCCGGCGCATCGCAATGATCTTTCAGGATCCGATGACCTCGCTCAATCCCTTCATGAAGATCTCCACACAGCTAATGGAGATGACTCGGCTCCACCTGGGCCATTCAAAAGCCCAGGCTTACGCGCACGCAGTCAAGATGCTGGAGACCGTCGGAATTCCAGATGCGCGCGAGCGCGTGGACGGCTATTCCCACGAATTCTCGGGAGGAATGCGCCAGCGAGTAATGATAGCCATGGCGCTTTCCTGCGAACCGGAACTTCTGATCGCCGACGAACCCACTACTGCACTCGACGTGACGATCCAGGCCCAAATCCTGGAGTTGATAAGAACAATGAAGCAAGAGACCGGCACAAGCGTGATTCTCATCACGCACGATCTCGGTGTAGTTGCGGGAATGACGGATCATCTGATCGTGATGTACGCGGGAAAAATCTTCGAGCAGGCGCCGACATGTGAGTTGTTCGCCGTGCCCGGCAATCCATATACGAAAGGGTTGCTGCGCTCCGTTCCTGATCCCACGTCGGCGCGGGGAACGCTTTACCAGATTTCGGGGCTACCTCCTGATGTCGCTCATCTGCCGCCTGGCTGTCCTTTCGCCCCGCGATGTGACCGAGCTGAGGAGATTTGTAGCAAAGAGTTTCCGCCGTTAGTTGAAGTCAACCAGGACCATCACTCGCTTTGTCACTTCGCCTTAGAGGTTTACGCGAAATCAGTCGCGGAGAACAGTGCCGTCGAGAGGCGTGCGAGACAAGACTAAGTTTCGTACTACGCTCTACGAAGAGAAGAGAAGTGAAGATGAGCAGTGAATTAAATAGAGTGACACCGCACTTACAACCGCCTGGCATTTGCGAGAAAGCGGAACCGCTGATCTCCGTACGCAATCTCACCGTCCACTTTGATCTTGGCCGCGAACGGGCACCCAAAGCACGCGAGACAAACGGGAGGCGGAAGAAGAAAGAATTTGCCACCGCTAAATTTCTGAAGCGTGCTGCGATAGCGATTATTTTTGCTTTGATCATTTTGGTGGTGATTGTCTTTACCGGGGGGAAACTGACGTCGGACTTGATCGAGCTAATAATTGGGGTCGTGC
>JAIVJP010000019.1:0-6714 GCA_020199975.1 Acidobacteriota bacterium | reverse complement strand
GTGCTGGTGGTGTTGCTTATCACATACGAAATGTCTGGTCGCAGGGGAGCGCGTCTGACTGTTAAAGCAGTTGACGGAGTCTCGTTGGACATCTTTGCAGGCGAGACTCTAGGATTGGTCGGCGAATCGGGTTGTGGTAAGTCGACACTGGGTCGCGCAATTCTGCGGCTTACAGACCCGACTTCCGGTCAAGTACTGTTTCGCAACCGCGACCTGGCTCATTTATCGAGCCGCCAAATGCGTGAGCACCGCCAGCATCTTCAGATCATCTTTCAAGATCCATATGCGTCGCTTAACCCCAGAATGACAGTTGGCCAGATTGTGCGAGAACCGCTCGACACATTTCGCCTCGCTAAGGGGCGGGAGGCAGACCAGCGGGTTCAAGACTTAATGGAAACAGTGGGTTTGAGCAAGCGTTTCATCAAACGCTACCCGCACGAGTTCTCTGGTGGCCAACGCCAGCGCATCGGAATCGCGCGCGCCTTGGCCGTAGATCCAGACTTCATCGTGGCTGATGAGCCAATCTCGGCGCTGGATGTTTCTATTCAGGCGCAGATTCTAAATCTCCTTAAGAAGCTGCAGCATGAGAAGAACCTGACCTATTTGTTCATTTCTCACGATCTACGCGCGGTACGCCATGCCGCTAGTCGTATCGCAGTGATGTATCTCGGCAAGATTGTAGAAATAGCGGACGCTAAAGCAATCTATGACGATCCGCTCATGCCTTACACGAAGGCTTTGATCTCTGCTATTCCGGTTCCGGATCCTGACGTGGAAGCCGCTCGAAAACGAATGGTGCTCGAGGGAGACGTCCCCTCACCCATCAATCCTCCCAGCGGCTGTCGTTTTCATACCCGGTGTCCGTATACGATTGAGGCATGCAAGGAGGTCGTCCCACCTCTGGTCGAAATCAAGCCAAATCACTTCGCGGCCTGCATCCGGATTGCCCCTAAACAGCCTCAAATCGAAAGTGTCGCTCCCGGCGAGGCTCCCGGCCTCGATGCCGCTCCAGAAATAGTGTCGAAAAAACGCAGGCAGCCTGCAAGTCTTTGATTCTCACAAAATTACGTCGTGGAGTCTCGTTCCTATTAGTCATATAGGCAAAGAGTAAGTTTCGTCTTCCGCATGGGCATAGCTGCGACAGGAGGGGCAGCAGCTGAAGTCATTGCCGACGCTTGTCTGGCGTGGAGTGGAAATCTATACTCACGTCTGCGAAGACCCAGAACCCTCCGCTCAGAACCCATTGCTAACAGGTTGGATGTTTGTTGTCGCTCTCCCGGCGCCAATCAAACTGACGAACTACTCCCGATGACTAAGAAATCTCTGAAATCGAAACCCGCTATTGCGCAAGAAGCTCCGGAGAATGCGCCTGCCGGCTGGGCGCCGGTGCAGCACCTGCTGGCTGGCTCGGCGGGGCTGTCAATCCTCCTGATAGAGGGCCGACAGCCTCCGGCGCTTGTGGTTTCAAACAATAATTCGATCTGCCGTGCTCTTCAGTCTTCGCCCGACCACGTTAGTCTTTGCGATCCCTACTGCGGGGACGCGCACCGGCGTGCAATGAGTAGTGGTGGCGTAGCCCGTTACAAGTGTCATGCAGGCCTGCAATGCTTTACCATGCCGGTCCAGATTGCCAACGGGCGAACTCTGGCGGTCATCGGAGGACGCGCCTTTGTAACCGGCGCTGACTATCGGGTCATGGTCGAGCGTCTTCGCAGTGGTGATCTGAAAGAATTGCTTGTCAGTGAACCTTTCTCGAACGTCATCTTTGCAGAGCCAGCCAGACTGGATCAGTTAGCTGACCGCTTGCAGAAGGCCGCACGCCAGACTAAGGGTGAAACGTATCCTCTGCCCGCGAACGAGGAGGAGCCAGCACCGCTCGCGGCTGGAAACGCTGTAGCTCTAAAAGCACCGGCACTGCCTGTGCCTTCGAAGTCTTCCGCCGACCTGCAACGCGAGATTGATCAGCTGCGGGACGAGCTTGAATATCGCTCTCATCTTGCGGAGTCGCTGCGTAATTTCCTCGAGCGCATCAGTTCTACAGATCCACAAAAAACCTACACGGCTATTCTGACAAACTCGAAAGACCTGTTGCTGGCAGAGCGCGCCTCGCTGCTGGTGGTCGACGAGAGAGCAAATGAACTGGTACTCAAAGCCAGCGTAGGACTCAATAGCCAGATTTCCGAGGGGGCCCGCATAAGGCTGGGGGAGGGAGTCGCGGGAGGAGTACTGGAAACGGGGACGGCACTGGTAGTTGAGAATATTGAAAACGCCGGTATCGAACCTGCGCCTGCAGAACGGCAATACAAGACCAAGTCCTTTATCAGCTACCCAATCAGGATTGGTGGTCGCACGATCGGGGTCCTAAACGTAACCGATAAGACGGGCGGCGAAAAATATGATGATGTCGATCTGAGTTTGCTCGACATTATCGGCCCCCAGGTGGCGCTGGCGCTGGAGCGGGCCGAGTGGCAAGAGCGGGCGAAAGAATTTCAATTGATATCAATAACGGATCCGCTAACAGGTTTGCTGAACCGGCGTTATTTGCAGGAGCGCATGAATGAAGAAGTGAATCGCTCCAAGCGCTACGACTATCCGATGAGTTTCTTGATGATCGATGTCGACGATTTCAAGAGCTACAACGATCTCAACGGTCACCAGGCAGGCGATCAGGCGCTCCAAATTACAGCTCATTGTTTGAAAGTGGCTCTGCGATCCGCGGATGTAGCATGCCGATACGGCGGAGAAGAGTTTGGAATTCTCTTGCCGCAGACACCGCCCAATGAGGCAATCGTGATCGCCGAGCGAATGAGGCAGCGCGTAGCGGAAACGGTTTATCCGCATGGTAAGTCGCAACCCCTTGGTGGCGTTACGATCAGCATTGGTGGATCTACCTTTTCTAAGGACGTCGATACTCCCGACGGAATAATCGCCGCGGCTGATCGCGCTCTCTATAACGCCAAGAGCAAAGGCAAGAACAGAATCGAGTTTTACCAGGACAGCTAAGAAAACCGAGCGAAGGCGATGAAAGGAAAGTACCCTGGCCTGCAGTAAACCGCCATTGATGCCGCCCGAGTAACCAGCGTACCTACCTCGGCTGGATGCGGAGGACGAAGTTGCAGATGGCGATTTTGTCGTCGGGGCGAACCTCGGTTCGATCCTCCCGGGGAAGCTCACGTCCGCCGACTAAGGTTGGATTGCGGCCTTTGGGAGTTAGCCAGTAGCGACCATCGTTCTCCCGCGTGAGCACTGCGTGGACGCGACTCACCTCCGGATCGCCTTTCAGGGGCAGGTCGACTGTGATTGATCTCGATCCGCGGCCAATCGTGATCTCGGGCTTTGAGATAGGCACAACCGACTCCCGCACCCCGTCCCGCCAGACCTCCATTGAATAGAGTTCGATCACCCGTGGGCGGACAATAGTCTGCTCGTTTTCCCCGGTCTCCATGGTTTCGCGGATAGTAAGGTCCGGATTGAAGGCCGGTGTTCCCGATTGGGATGAGTTCACGCGAGACGTAACCATAGTGTGCCCGCTCTCCGTCTCGTCCCAAACCGCCTGTACACGAAACTCGCCTTTGCTGAGGGTGCCGTCAACCCGCAACTCCACGGCAAAAGATTTCGCAGCCAGCGGGGTTTGGCCACTTAACTCCCTCGCTCTTTCCGAGAGCACGTGAAATAGCCCCTGCTCGAGGCCACGACGCTTGTCGCCTTGCCAGTTTCTGTCATCGTCAGCACTGAGATAGACGATGTATTCGCGCGGGATGTAAGTGGGACCGCCCGGCGGAGTAAACATCTCGCGCTGCATGACGGCCTCAACTTCGCGGGCAATCTTAACCAGGAACTCCTCCCAGATTCTCCGCGGCCGCGCATGCTCGTCCGCGGCTTCCAGCAGACCCTCTCCGCTTTCGCCGTCTATCCATTTTCTGATGGATTCGATCAATCCCAATTTTACTCAGTTCCTCCTAGTGAGTTCGCGATCTTGGCGCGTTGCGCGCGCAAGATCCGCGTACTCGAAGCTAGTCAAACTCTACAAACCGTTTATTTATCCAACCGCGTTCCGACGAAAACTGATCGTTCTTGGCGCGCCCGTGGGTGACGACTTGAACTTCGTACCAGTTGTTGTTTTCTCTTAACACCTTTACTCGCGAGCCGATCTCAGCCAGCCCAACGGTCTGATTCGAAGAACCCGGACCGGCCCTGAGGTTTACGTCTGTGGTTGTAACACCTTCGCGGCCGACTACAAAGACTTCCGGCAGCCCGGCGATCCGTCGCAAGGGGTTCCATTGAGACGTGACGTATTTGTGCGTGGCCAGCAGCATCCCAGAGAAGCTAAGAATAAGCAAAAGCGCCACCAGGAATCTCCTGGGCCGACCTCGTGGTGCCGGCCGACGCGAGTAACCCTGCGCTGACGAAGGTTTTCCGCTCCGCGACTGATTGGGAAAGCCGGCGACAATGTCCTTCGCCGCGGGGCGCGCGGCAATGCTTTCCGTTCTCTCCGGCACCTGCTGAATCCTGCTCACTGGTACCACGATCCGCGGACGTTTCGAGGGCTCAAGACTGGCGCGGGCTAATTCCGGCGCTCGGGCGAGCTCGAAACGGGCCCTCGGCGGGGCCTGATTGATGTCTTCAGGCTCGACGCTCAGTCCGGAACTTGGTTTGCACCCCTGTTTCAAGTTCGCTGCGTTAAGCGGCCGCGTCGGTGGTAAAGCCGCCTCGGCCAGTTCATCCCAAAACTCCTGCACCGTCTGATAGCGATTCTCGGGGCGCCTCTGCGTGGCTTTTTCAAGCACTCGAAGAACTGGAGCCGACCAGTATTCATTACTGATCGTGGGCGGCAACTCTCCGATTGAATGATGCGCAAAACGGCGCGGTGCTTCTCCAGCAAGCAAGCTATACGTGGTCTTGGCCAGGGAATAGATGTCCGCTGCGGGCGTTAAATTCACTGGCGTAGTGACGAGCGATCCGGTGTCGAGTTGGGATGTCTGCACCAGAGGGTTGTGTTCAGGAGCTGAGTAGATATTTGTTCCAACTCGGGTGATCGCTCCTTCTGTTGCTTCAAAGCGTGCTACGCCAAAATCTGCAATCTTGATGATTTTTCTGTCGGCGGTCAACAATAAATTCTGGGGCTTGATGTCGCGATGGATCACTCCGCACTGGTGCGCATGAGCCAGACCGGAACAGACCTGCTCGAGAAAAAAGAGCGTCTTCTCGATAGACAGAGGGTGATGGCGAGAAAGTGCCATCATGTCGCCGCCTGGCAAGTATTCCAGGACGATGTAGTGAAAGGTTGTTCCGGCCAGGTCGATCGCGGTACCGTGGCCGAGACGGTTGATTATATGCGGATGTCTGACGCGATCGATGGCCACCGCCTCGTTCTGAAAGTTTGCCACCAGCGTTCGTTCCAACTCTGCATCGGGCGTCCCTTGCAAGTAAATGTTGAGCGCTTTGATGACCACCGGGGTTGGCGCACCCTCAGGAGCCGCGTTGTCCTTGGCGACGTAGATCTCGGCGTAGCTGCCCCGTCCCAGGCATTCCACTACATCGTAACGGCCATCGAGCCGGCTTTGTTGTAGCTTCAGTTCCGCCATCAGCCCGCCTTCCAACCGATCATTTGCGTTCCTTAGATGCGTCGCCCGCTGCTTTCAATCAGCTTACCAATACAGAAAACTTAACGCACACAACGGGGCGCTGGCCCGAGGGAAGTCGCTGCGCGTCAAGTTTAAGGGGAGTTACCAGGGACGGGCCTCGGCAACATCTCTTCCAGACGTGTCAAAGCTCGCGGCTTTTCTTTATCGAGTTTTATTGCCAGAGCTGCGAGGGCCAGGGTCGCCTCTTTTCGTATCGTGGAGTTTGCAGGAGAGGGGTTAATGTCTGACTTCACAATCGCCTGTTCAAGAGCCCGGGCAGCCTCTTCGCTGTTTCCCGCAAGCAGCGACGCCCTGCCATAGAGGTACAGAAACTCCGGGTCCGATGATTCCAGTGGACTGGAAACGCCCTGACGCGTTAGTTCAGCGTTCACCTGAGTAGAAAGCCAGCCATTCGGGTCCCTATCAATCTCGCGGCGGGTTTGCCCGAACTTCAACAGTGGGTCTTCGGCCACCAATGGCGTGGGTGAGACCTGGGCACTCGCGTCGTTTTCTTCTTTCAGAAAAGGTGTGGGCCCCTTGTAGAGCCTGCCGGCGTAGAACGCGCCGCCAACTGCAGCAAGAAAAACAAGGAACATGAGCAGGCGCCCCAGGGCGCTGGCCAAACCGCCTTTGTAAGAATTGAAGGCGGGAATGTTCAATTTTCGTTCTGGCGTACTGATCTGTTCCCCCTCTGTGTTGCTGCCGACGGGAAAAGCGTCTCGGGAAGCTGAAACCACCGGGTCTTCGGTAACATCCATACTTGCCGCCGCAATCGGCTCGGCCATTGTGCTGATGGCCGCTACTTTTTCCGTCTCTGGTGAGATGGTTCGCTGCAGATCTTCCGAGCGCCCGTCGGAAGGAATCCGCTGGCCACAACGGACGACAACCGCGGTAAGATTGTCTTCCGCCCCGCGCTCATAACAGCGGCTCTTCAACTCATCGCAGAGTGCCTGCAAACTGTCGTGCGTGACCAGCAACTGCCTCAATTCAGCGTCCGGGATATGACGGGTGATGCCATCCGTGCAGAGCAGAAACCCTGTTCCATCCTCAACCTCGATGGTTTTTAGATCAACTTCGACTGAGTCTTCTG
>JAIVJP010000255.1 GCA_020199975.1 Acidobacteriota bacterium | reverse complement strand
CTTAAGAACAGTTGAGAAAACCCCGAGACACGAATCAGAAAGTATTCGGAACAATTTCAGACGGGATGATAGCACACATTTATTTGGGCAGGGGAAGATTTTGACACGGCCTGGATCTCCTCATTGCAACTCCGAGAGGAGCGAAAATGATGACTGCGGACACCCTGGTCTCTCCAGAACCGCGGCTTGTAATCATTATTGAATTGCCGTACCTTGAGCGCCAACTCTATGTCTTCGTTGAAGTATCAAACATCTTCACCCTAGTCCTATTTATTGAACACTTAGTTAAATCTAAATGAAAACTAAACTAAGCTGTTTCCGCCTTTCTCTACTTCTCTTGACTTTCGTTTATTGGTGCACAGCCACGCATATCGCGGCGACGCAGAGTATCTCTCAGCTTCCTAAACCGCTCGCTGCTGAAACTATTGACCTGATGGAAGACATGGAAGTTGGTCTGGAGATCGAAGCGCGATCTCCTGGTGCGTCGTGGGCACGCAAAGGCACGGAAGCATCTGCGCTTTTGATTTCAGTCGACGGGAAGTACAACCAGGATTTGCTCCTTTGGGCCGGCGATGAATTCTTCAACTATCGGGTCATGCTCGGACGCCTCAGCAGGGGGAAGCACACAGTCTCAGTGGCGCGCAATCCCGAGCGTTCGGCCGCGGGAGCGCCTGGTGTTGAGATCAAGTCGCTGCGCCCGCTCCTGTTCGCGGTCTCGCGCGACGCGGACGATGGTAATGAAGAACAGTTTGCTCTAGCCCATTCACCTTTTCTTTACGCTCGCGCGAATACGATTGACCGTTTCACAGACATTCCGCTGCTAATGTACTACGAGATTCTGCGCGAAGCCGGGGGAGTTCTGATCGTGCGCTATACCGTAATTTTCACGAACGAAGATGGTGGCACCGAGACCGCTGCTTTGATGGCGCGCTGGGGTCGGGCAACGGATATCGAATGGGTCTATCAGATTCGCGCGCATGGGGGGAAAATTATCGAGGAGACCTATCAGGGAGTTGAGCACGAGACAAAGTTTTTCACTGGTTCACGCGCGAATGGAGGCCATCCGCTCCTCGCCGTGGCCTCAGATAACAACAACTTCTCAGACCTGGCGTGCTCCGCTGTCCGTTTTGCCCCTTTGCCCATCCGCGCTCGTCTTGAGAAAGCAACACGCGAGAGTGTCATGGATATGTATCCGCAAAGCTACCGCGTAATGACTGAAGAGCTTGTTCGAGAGAAGCGGATCAGCGACGCACCAGCCGATATCAACACCATCGCCGACCCGCGCGAATATCTCTACATTGAAGCCAACTCGGAGCAAGATGGAGCGGCGCTCGCCTTTGATGTGGAGATTACCGGCCAGCCCAAAATCTTTGCTTCGGATATGGGCGACCCACGATTGCGCATAGACCGGAGCGGCTATTTTCGGACGGCTGTACGTTTCGCCAAGGGCATTTCGCCCGCGATGATTGAGACCATCACGGTGCGCTGTCATGCCAGCCAAAAACCTGCCCGCGAAAGACGCTGCAAGCATCTCAAAGTGGTGCGCGCACTGGTGCTCGACAAAAACTACGTACCGCGCCCGCTCCTCCTGCACACACAGCCCGAGTCGTCGCTTACGGCGGGTGAAACAAAGGTTTTCAAACTCGACCAACCTAAACCATAAACTTAGGACCTACGCAATAACTAAAATCAGCCACAGATGGACACAGATCAACAC
>JAIVJP010000537.1 GCA_020199975.1 Acidobacteriota bacterium | reverse complement strand
TCCCAACGCCAGAGATCAGTTCTCCCTAAGAGATGCACTCCGCCTAACCACGTGTCGATTCCGTTCATTTCGATGAAGTCAGCCTGCGCATTGAGCACGGCGTCGCCGGCTTCAGTGATTTCAAAACTCATTTGATGGACGTTCTCTGAGGTGAGTTTCGGATCAGAGGCGTTCCCATTTTTAATATTTAAGAGCGGTTCTTGTGCTTCGCTCATTCGTCTGAGGGTGTTCCAAAACTGGGCATCGCCCAAACCGTAGGTGGGCTCGGCATCTCCGAAACGCGGGAACAGGTCAACGAAGCTCCGTACCCCGTCATGAATGAATTCCAAGCCACGGTTTTGGATTCGCCCAAGACCATTGCGTACGAAAGGAAACCGCTCAAGGTGAAGTTGCAAAGCCGGCTTCAGGAAAGGCATCGCGGAAGTGTCAGTTTCCAAAAGTGTTTGGATAGCGGTCGGGTCTGGGGAGGAATAAGCCTGCCAGGCTGCGCTTGCCAGCCTCGTCTCTGCGTTTGACACTTCATGCCGACCATCGAAAAGCGAGGCCATCTGCTCGGGGGTGAGTTCGCCTAAACCACGAAAGTTGGGCAGGCCAGGAAACTCTTCGATGCAGATCAAACTAAGTTTTGTGTTCCCGGGATTGCGTTCCGCAAACCAGTTAAGCAGATAGAGCAGGTTCGCCTGGCAAAAAAGATCGTGTTCAAACCACAAGACGACTTCGTTGTGGTCAGCGTAGCTTGCGAGCTTTTCTTCTTGAGCGCGAAGTCGACTCTCGGCTTCACCCAGATCAGCTCCATAGAATTCCGTCAAATGTTGAGCGCGCAAGCTTCGCCACTGTTCTCCGGTAACACCAGCCGGCGTCGGGCCTTCGATTAGCGCCTCGCGCCAGGCGAAATGTTCCCCAGGTATCGTTGATTTCCTGGCTATGTCCGCGGAGCAATCTCCGTTGTGAATGTGGAACATATTAGTTACTGGGTCTCAGTACTGGCCCAACGTTTGCGTGACATATCCGCAGCGGGTGGCAGCGGATTTAGAGCCCCCGAAGCGTGGCGAAAGCATAAAGCGTGGGGCGTGAGCCCCAGGTTAGCCCAAACCAAATTCGTAGCCCGCGCAGTGGGCGGCAGTGTCAACAAGGGAGACATCGTCGATGAAACATAGCGCACGAACAAGATCATTGGCCGGCTGTCGCCCCGCTATCGCGGGCTTGCTTCTTTTTGAACACTTACCTAGGGTTCCGCTGCGCTCCACCCTAGGCTTCATGCTTTCGCCACGCTTCGCGGGCTCTAAATCCAACGCCGCTGGGACCTGGTCGCTCATGGTTCTTGTAGCACACGTGGTCTACAGGTATCGGGTGCCGGACCAACTCGCTCACTTCTTCATTAATTCTAAAACAGCCGAAGTCATGGCTTTCACGCCGGTGCGCAAAGTTGGCTCAGGGACAGGAGCAAAGAGGGCTGAATGAAGCGACGGCATGGGTACTCCGGCTGCTTTGCTCTGCTTCAGCTTTGTGCCATCGGAGGCACCGATAAAAAAATAAGTCGTCGGAATCTGCTGGTCGAGGCTGAGGTATCCAAAATCCTCGCTGCTCATAATCGGGGATCCCTTGACTACATTCTCCTGACCGAGCGCTTTCGCCAGGGTGGAAGCAATGCGCTCGGTTAGTTCCGGGTTGTTGTAGGTTGCGGTAGTAACCTCAGTCTCGCTCACCTTGACGATAGGAGCG
>JAIVJP010000018.1 GCA_020199975.1 Acidobacteriota bacterium | reverse complement strand
GACTCCAGCGTGTCTTCCAAGGTGATCTGGTTCATGTGTGGACATCTGACGCTGCATAAGCGAAGCATCTCTTTGTCGGGATTCGCGGCCGCGACGTTCTCTCCCATCGAACATTCAGTCAGCAAGAGATAACGAGGCGCTTGGGTTTGTTCGACATACCGGATCATCGCGTTCGTGCTGCCCGAATAATCGGAAGCGGCAACTACTTCCGGGCTGCACTCAGGGTGGGCCAGTATCACTACGTCTGGAAATTGCTTCCTGACGTTGGCAATGTCCTCTACCGTGAATTTGTCGTGCACTTCACAGCGGCCGGGCCATCCGATCATCTGGTAGTCAAGTTCTCCCTCCGCAGCCTTTCGCGGATCAGCGGTCGGGAAGATAATGTGGCGGCCGGTTTCGCGGGCCACATTCTTCGCCAGGTACTCGTCAGGCAGGAAAATCACCATGTCCGTATTTAGCGATTCGACCACCGCCACGGCGTTCGAGGATGTGCAACAAATATCTGATTCAGCTTTCACATCGGCGTAAGTGTTCACGTACGTGACCACCGGAACTCCCGGGAAACGCCGTCGTAGCTCGCGTACGTCTTCGCCGGTGATACTGGCGGCCAGCGAGCAGCCGGCTTTCTCAGACGGAATTAGAACCGTCTTGGTGGGGTTAAGAAGTTTCGCAGTTTCGGCCATGAACTTGACGCCACAGAAGACGATGATGTCCTTATCGGTCTGCGCTGCTCGCCGCGCCAGGTCCAGGGAATCGCCAACGTAATCGGGAATCGAGTAGAAGAGCGCCGGCTCCATGTAGTTATGACCTAGGATAACGGCGTTCTTTTCGGCCTTCACCTGATTGATTTTTGCCGCAATCTCCGACTTCATCCGCAGCTCAAAGTCCGGGACTACATCAGCAAGCATCGCCTTTAGCTGATTGTAAATTTGCTCCGCGGAAGTTTCTTTACCTAGTGTAGCTATCATGTCTGTTTAGTTGATTATTTTCGGTCAATGGTTTTCCGATGGCCCAGTCACCGTCCGGTTGCCAGGGCCGGCGATATGGTTCAGTTTCGCCATAAGCCGTCCAAGGCAGAAATGCTATCGGCGCTACGGCTTCGCCGCCCGATGTGAGGCGGTAGTTTGCCACGCCGTTAAAGTCGTTTTTAATGCGTGGAGCTCCGCCCCCAAGGGGGCATAGCCCCGAAAATCAAAAGAGTCAGCTAACGGCGGGGCCTAGCCACCGCCTTACATCGGGCGGCGAGGCCGTAGCGCCGAGCGGCGGTTTCTTTCGCATTGCGTGCTGCGAAACTGCAACTCCTCCCAGGGGCCCCGCAGTCACCCCGTCCACTTCAAGCTCACGTCAAATACCCTGGCAGAATGCGTCAACGACCCCACCGAAATATAGTCTACGCCGGTTTCGGCAATCTGGCGGACGTTCTCGATCGTGACATTTCCGGAGGCTTCCAATTTCGCACGTCCGCCGTTCAAGACAACCGCTTCACGCACCACTTCCGGCGTCATGTTGTCGAGCAGGATGCGTCCAACTCCCAGGTCCAAGGCTTCCTTCACATGTCCTAACGTGCGCGCCTCGACTTCGATCTCGAGACTGGTTCCAGACCGGGGTCCCCAAGCGGGCAGCCCGCTTGGGGTGGTAGCAGCACGCACGCGCTCAACAGCCGCTGCGATAGATCCGGCAAAGTCGAGATGATTGTCCTTGATTAAAACCATATCGAACAATCCCATTCGATGATTTTCACCACCACCACGCCTCACCGCAAGTTTGTCAATTGCCCTGAGTCCAGGCGCCGTCTTGCGGGTATCGAGAATTCTTGCTGACGTTCCGGAAACCTGATCAACAAACTGGCGAGTGAGCGTGGCGATTCCTGACATGCGCCCAAGAAAGTTAAGTGCCGTTCGCTCGCCCGTTAATAATGCCCGGGCGGAGCCTGAGATACTTGCCAACACGGTGCCGCTGGTAACTTGCGCTCCCTCGGCCACACTTGGGATGAAGCCAATCTGGTCCTCGAGCAGGAGGAACACAGCTTGCGCGAGATCGAGGCCGGCAACGACGCCAACATCTTTTGCCAGGATCCTCCCTCGCAGGTTGGCACCGACAGGCACAATGCTGTTGGTTGTGACATCGCCTGGTCCGATGTCTTCCGCCAGAGCGCGTTTCAGACACTCGACGATCTCGGACGGCAGAGCCGTAGCCAAAGGGGATTCTGGTTTCATAAACGGTTTTGATTAGTGTATTCGTAGTGGGTGCCGAAACAAAGCGCGGGAAAGGTTAAGTACTGGTGCCGTCTGGTCAGAATGGTTTGATAGCAGCCAACTGCAGAACCGAGGAGCGACTGTGTGAAAACCCAAAAGGGCCTACGGTAATTTGCAGTTCAAGAAACTCTGATAGTTGGGGGAATTTGCAGGTTGGGAAGGTGGGCAAAGCGTAGCGCGCCCCCGCTCCAGCCTTTGGAGCTTGGATGTTGAGCGGGGGCGCGCTCCGCTTGCCCCCTTCCTGCAAGTTAGCGGGGCTTGAGCCGTCCTTTTGATAGGGCAAGCTACGGAGGTTTGGAATCGTTTGCTCGCAGGCTCGTCGAATGATTCATCGGAGTTTGATTAGTGGAGTGCCTCGGCGTTACTCTGCTCTTCGAGTCCTGGAAAAGGTCAACCGGTTAGGAGAAACGATGATGGGTGCCAACACCTTGAGCATTACGGACAATCGCACTGGAAAGCAGTATGACCTTCCGATCGAGAATGGCACGATAAAGGCGTTGGATCTCCGCCAGATTAAGGCTTCAGAGGACGAGTTTGGCCTGATGACCTACGATCCGGCGTTCATGAACACGGCTTCCTGCAAGAGCCGCATCACGTTCATTGATGGCGACAAGGGCATCCTGGAGTATCGCGGTTATCCCATCGACCAGCTCGCCGAAAAGAGTACCTATCTTGAGGTCGCCTACCTGCTGCTCAACGGTGAGTTGCCTACAGAGACGCAGTTGAATGACTGGAAGCGTAATATCACCTATCACACTTTCATAAACGAGAACATTAAGAAGGTAATGGATGGCTTTCACTACAACGCTCATCCAATGGGCATGTTTGAAGCTACGCTGGGCGCTCTTTCGACTTTTTATCCCGATGCTAAAGACATTTTCAATGAAGAGCTTCGCTGTAAGCAGATCTATCGACTCATCGCCAAGGTGCCCACCATCGCGGCTTTCGCTTTTCGCCACCGCATCGGCATGCAGTACGCCTATCCCGATAACGACCTGGGCTACGAAGGCAACTTCCTGAACATGATGTTCAAGACCACGGAGTTGAAATATCAGCCCAACCCCGTGCTGGAACGCGCGCTGAGTGTGCTCTTCATTCTTCATGCCGACCACGAACAAAACTGCAGCACCAACGCTATGCGCAGCATTGGCAGTGCACATACCGATCCTTTTTCAGCGTTGGGTGGAGCGGCAGCGGCCCTCTATGGACCATTACACGGCGGGGCGAACGAGATGGTGCTGCGGATGCTGAAAGAGATTGGCTCGCTGGATAAGGTGCCAGAATACGTGACCCGCGTGAAAGCCGGCGAGTTTCGGTTGATGGGCTTTGGTCATCGCGTCTATAAGAATTACGATCCGCGCGCGCGGATTATCAAGCAGGTGGCTTACGAAGTTTTTGAAGTGACCGGCAAAGATCCACTGCTGGATATTGCGCTCGAGCTGGAGCGCATTGCGCTGGAAGATGAGTATTTCGTGAAGCGCAAACTTTATCCCAACGTCGACTTCTATTCTGGGATTATCTATCAGGCGATGCGTTTCCCGCGTGACATGTTTCCGGTCCTGTTTGCGATTCCGCGGACGTCAGGTTGGCTGGCGCAGTGGGTAGAGTTGCTGAAGGATCCGGATCAAAAGATTGCGCGACCACGACAGATTTACTTGGGATACCGAAGTCGGGATTATGTTCCGGTAGAACAGCGCCAGCCGGCTGGGTTAGTCGCGGCAGGGTCATAAAGCTTTCGCGGTTGGTTGAGCAAATCTCGAATACCAGTTGCTTGGGAGTGCCTGAATTTTAGCAGTGCGGTGGCAAGCGCAGCGCGACACCGCTTTGGGTGTGATGAGCAGGAGCCAATCCAAAGCGCCGTCGCCGCTGCGCTCTGCCGGCGCACTGCTCCAAAGGCTCCTAATCCAACATCTTCGCAGCGATCTCTTTCAAAAGCTTCGCACAAACAACTGCTGTTGTCTGAAACGGATCCATCCGCGGATTAAATTCCACGATGTCTGCACTAATAACCTTTGCTTTCAATCGCTGGATCAGCCCGATTGCTTGTCGTGTAGACAGTCCGCCCGGCTCGCGGTGAGAGACGCCAGGAGCAAAAGCTGGATCGAGTGCGTCCATATCAAACGAGATGTACAAAGGCGAATCGAAGTCGAAAGTTAGATCATCTCGCCAATGCCTCATCTCAATAATTTCCACCCCAAATCTCTCGGCCTGTTCTCTTTGATGTCCATTGATTGTGCGGATGCCGACCTGAACGAGTCGCTTAGCCCGTCCTTCTTCCATTATTCTCGCAAACGGGCTCGCGTGTGAGTGGCGGTTTCCTAACAGTTCGTCGTAGAGATCGGGATGAGCATCGAAGTGCAGGATGCTCAACTCCGGGTACTTCTTGCTGACGGCTCGAATGATCGGATATGTGATTGATTGATCTCCGCCCAAACAGACAGGGGCCAGGCTGTCGGTCAATAGAGTTCGAACTGAGTCTTCGATTAACGAAAACATCTCCGTTCCCGCCACCGGCTCGACGTCACCCGCGTCGAAGAAAGTTCCTTCCGCACCCAGATCCACGCCCGCTTCGCTCCAAAAGTTCGAGGCCTCGGAACGGAAGGCCGCTCGAATCTGCGGCGGAGCATCAGCCGCTCCTTTCATGAAAGATGAGTTTTCGTCGTAACGAAAACCAATCAAGGCCAGTTTGGATGGTTGAGCAAAAGTGCCCTCAAATCGATTCATGCTTTACCTCGTAATAAAGGAAGAGTGGGAAGAAGTGCAGGGAAACTTAGAAAAGAAATGGTACACGCGGCAGGGCTCGAACCTGCGACCTTTTGATTCGAAGTCAAACGCTCTATCCAACTGAGCTACGCGTGCCTGATTCGTAAATAGTAAATCGTGAATCGTGAATCGTAAACCAGACCATTGAACTTTGCTTAGAACTTTGTACTTTGAGCCGCCTTACAAATGAGCGTGGCAATCATCCGACCTCAGAGACAAATTCAAGTTTCAAAGCACGAAGCACCAAGTACCAAGCTCATTTTCCTTGTAATTCCTTCCGAATAAACCTCACCAGCTCATTGATCTCTTCCGCACTAAGCTTATCCTTGAACGCGGGCATCTCATAGTCGCCCTCAGAGATCTGTTTCACAAACTTCTCGTCGGTATGGTGTAGTGCGTGACCTTCTCTCAGACTGGGGACCTTCAGCTTTCGGCCTTCAACCTCCACCCGGCCGCCCTGACCCTTTTCGCCGTGGCAGACGGCGCAATTCTTCTCAAAGTCTAGGTACGCTTCAGCAAACGGATTCGGAGTTGCTGTGGCTGCCGCCGTCGCCGGTGAAGCCGACGGCTGATTTTGATTAGTTGTTAGTGTACCCGAGGTGTTGCAGGCGGTGGCGAAACATCCGATGATTAAAACGATGGCGGCAAACTTGGCATAGTTCATCCTTCGGTCTCCATCGCGAATCAGTTTGTGTTGGATTGAAAAAGCCCGGCCAGTATAGCACCAGCATTGGAGACGCGAGAAGTGCGAGGGATAGATAGCTTGGACTGGGTGTTACTGCGAAGTTAAGAGTTCGACCTTTAGGTTTGGGGTTGAGGGCGATAAGCTAAAGCCTGAACTCTAGACTTCCTCGATGCAGGTGATCGCGGCGCGTCTGGGCCAAAATTTCCTGGTGAGTTGCAAACCAACAGAATAGCGGTCAGAATACCTTCGCGCCTGAGCATTATCATCGATTTCGCAAAGCAAATCTCGAATTAGCGCTGCGCAGAGGTGGAAAATCACATGAGTAGCGACAAGGACTCTGGCAATGCAATACGAGGTTCACTTCGGCTGGCCCCGAACTGCATCGAGCTGGATGAGCAAAAAGCGAAGCTGCCCAGGCAGTTTGTCAACTTCACTTTTTATCGCTCGCGTCCTGAATGGCGATTACTCTCTGATGGCGACAAGCAGCGCTGCATCGATCAATTTGTTAAAGCGGTTGACGACTTCTGCCGTCAGTTGCTAATTCACAGTTACTCGACAGTGGGTTTGCGCACCAACGTTGACTTCATGATCTGGAGAATTGGTTACGAACTCGAGCCTCTCCAGGAGATGACTTCGCGACTGAACGCCACCGAGATGGCCAAGTATATCGAGCCGGTACAGTCATTCCTCTCCATGACCAAGCGCTCGATGTACATCGATCGAGACAATCCTGAGCATGTCGAGGATCGTCTGCACATCATTCCCGGTAAATCCGACTACCTCTTCGTTTACCCTTTTGTGAAGACGCGCGAGTGGTATGCGCGCACTGCCGACCAGCGTCAGGAGATGATGGACGAGCACATTCGTATCGGCACGAAGTATCGCTCCGTCAAGCTGCATACGACATATTCGTTCGGCCTCGATGACCAGGAATTCGTGGTGGCGTTTGAAACCGATCACCCAGCGGACTTCCTGGATCTCGTGCAGGAGTTGCGAGAAACGAAAGCCAGCTCCTACACGCTCCGCGACACGCCGATGTTTAC
>JAIVJP010000536.1 GCA_020199975.1 Acidobacteriota bacterium | reverse complement strand
TCAGAGAAGATCTATTGTTCGTCTTTTCGCCGCCAGTTGATGCTGGTCTTCGACTGGGCCCGTGGGTGGGATAAGGGAATAAAGATAGCATTGAGACAAGCAAGCCTCATTCGTTATCATAAGAATCTCGGAGAAAGAGTAACTACCATTTTAAAGATAAGGAGGTGATTCTGATGGCAGACGATCCAGTTGATGAGGCGATCAAGAAAGCTGAAGAGAAGCAGGAGAAGCAGCGCGAAGCTGAGAAGCAGAAGTCGGCTGAGCCTAGCAAACCGACCACACCAACGCCGTCACCAGAGCCGTCACCAAAGCCGTGACGACGGGGACCACGAAGTGCCTATGACTCGTGGAGACGGAGTTCAAGGGGTGAGCTGAGTGCTCCCAACTCTCAAAGACACACGCCCCGGCCCCGCGCGAGTCGAGGATTGGAATTTCGCCAGTTGGCTGCGCGCTACTTGGACGACATTGTCGCTGCCTTCGTGAGCGACACTGGCACCATGACGTGTGCGTATGGTGTGCCCTTCCACATTACCCAAGGCCCGCCACTCTTCGGGTCCGTCGGATAGGCATCGAGCATCTTCGGATCCTGGTAAATCACCATGATATGAGGCGGCGAGACCACCCACTGATTGTCCGCGGTGGGTTCCGTGGCATACGGGTCGGTGTTGCTCGCGCCCTTATCGCCGGCAAGCATGTAGGCGATGCCGGTGCCCTCAATCTTCAGCTCGCTCTTGCTCATCCAGGCTTGCGCCCACTTCTGCCACTCTTTGTCGAGGCACATCGGCTGGTTTATCATGGCGTGACAGACCCATCCGTTCGTGCCCGCGCGCAGTTGATTCGGCTTCGACATGTCGGTCATATCGATGATTGTGGCGTTTTTAGCAATCTCGCTTGGCCCTGCGCTCGTGGCGAGCGCGATCTTCTGCGCGTTAGTCAATCTCGGAGCGGCCTTCCTGTCATGTTGGGCGTATACAATCACAGGCGTTAGCAAAACCAAAACCGCGAAAAGTTGTGCTGTTTTCCGAAGCATCGCAACCTCCTTATGGCTGAAACAGAAATCAGACTCGCGCGGACGCTATCGCTATCAGGGCCGACTGTCAAGCCCGGTGAGTGGAGTGGTGCCATCAGAAAGTTTCACCGGCGGATCTGGGACAGGCAACTCGAACAAGATTTGAAGGCCGGAAGACTTGACTCTTTGCTCAAGGTTTAACTTAGTCGCAACCTCGGCGGAATAAGATTATGTCTAGCAGATTGAACAACTTCAACTTGGGGGCAAATCTCGGATGGCTTCAGCAGGGGGCAGCATTTGGGGGCCGTCCGATCAATGAAATGACGGCCGACTTGCAACGGGTACGAGCAACCGCAGCGACGGCGGCGTACACCGGGTATGACGGATTTGTCGCTAGTGCCCTGACGGAGCTGAATTCCAGCCAATCGCCAAACAGTGCTCTCGACAAGATTAGTGACTTGATCACACTTTTCCAAGGCCAGGCGAGCGGCACGAATGCGGCTGCTTTGAGTCTCGGGATTGTCCTCGGGTGGCTCCAACAGGGAGCCAGGGCTAATAACCGTCCCGTATCGTTCCTAAATGATGAGGGAAAAAACTATTGATGTGCTCATGTGCTTCAGGGAAAGAGCCCGGCCCAGGTAATAAAAGTTTCTCTGAACAACTTTTATGAAACGCTCCGGAGTCGCAGATCTCCCTCTTCATGGCGGCCGCGTCCCGCAATGGCTGGCGGAGCGGATGACGAAACTCGGTACCGCAATCACCGAGACCATCGTTCACGACTACGGCACGTCCGCTTTCCTCTCGCGCCTTAGCGATCCCTTCTGGTTCCAGGCCTTCGGCGCGGTGATGGGAATGGACTGGCACTCTTCGGGTATCACCACCTCGGTGATGGGCGCTCTGAAACGCGGCCTCGGGCCACGAGCAGACGAGCTCGGCATCTACATCTGCGGCGGCCGCGGGAGGTTCTCGCGAAACACGCCGCATGAACTGCGGTTGATTGCAGATCGTCGCGGCTTCGATGGCGAAGCCCTGGTCCGTACCAGCCGGCTGACCGCCCGGGTTGACAACAATGCGATCGCCGATGGATTTCAGATTTACCTACACAGTTTCGTGGTGACGTCGAATGGAGAGTGGGCGGTCGTGCAGCAGGGTTTGAACGATCGCAGTGGAATGGCTCGCCGCTATCACTGGCATTCGGCTTCGGTGAACGATTTTGTTGTCACGCCGCACACGGGAATCGTTGGCGAGAACCAGGGTACTATAATGAACCTGGTGGACGCTGGGGCGAAGCAGGCGCAGACCGCAATGCTCGAGATCGCTCAGGAACATCCGGAGAAGACGCTGAGCGCGGCACGACACCTGTGCATGCCCAACCATCATGAGGTTCGCCCGGAGAGCGTCAATCTCAAGCGTCTTGGTGCCGTGCTCGCCGTCGCCTACGAACGTGACCTTCGTGACTTCGCGGAACTACTGCTCCTGGATAAGCTCGGTCCACGCACACTGCAGTCGCTCGCTCTGGTTGCGGAGGTTGTCCACGGTGCGCCGAGCCGCTTTACCGATCCTGCCCGTTTCTCTTTCGCGCACGGCGGCAAGGATCGTCATCCATTTCCAGTGCCGTTGAAGACGTTTGATGAGTCTCTCAATTTCCTGCGCCACTCACTTGACGCAGCAAAGGTCGGTGACAAGGAGAAACTCAACGGCTTTCGTCGTCTCGATCGCTTCATTCAAACGGTCGAAACCAGACTCGAGCCCGAAGCCGATTTCGACGCGCTCATTGCTTACGAAACCGCAATCTCTCCGTCGCTAGACGGACATTCAGTCTTCGACGACAGGTCTGGACAGCGCTTTCGCGACGACCGGAGGCAACGCTCCCTTTTCTGAGTTCGTGACAAAGGGCAGCATCTGGAAAAAGACGATGCGCTGTGCCCATAGAATAACTATGGAGGTGGTTCTCCGTTAATCTGACGGGAGACGCAAGATAGGTCTCGACCTAAGCGACACTAATCAGGTTGGTGTAATTTCATGTGATTTCGTACGCAGCCCATAATGCTGCATGTCTAGCCGGTGAAAGACCCGGTCATGGGAATTGAC
>JAIVJP010000017.1:7337-16052 GCA_020199975.1 Acidobacteriota bacterium | reverse complement strand
GCCGCTGCTGAGCCTTGAAGGCATTGATCTCAACCGGAATCTCGGCGGGCGCCTCTTCATCAAGCAGGTAAACAAATTTCCAGCCCATCAGCTGCGCGCGAAAGCTGAGGTCCGTATCTTCGGTCAGGGTGTCGTGCTGCCAGCCACCGCTCAACGCAATCGCGCGACGCCGCCAGATGCCGGCCGTGCCGTTGAAATTGAAGAAGCCCCCAGTACGATTGCGAGTGGTCTGTTCGACAACGAAATGACCATCGAGCATGATGGTCTGCAGCCGGGTCAGCAGATTGTAATCCCCGTTAATGTGAGACCAGCGCATCTGGGCGCAGCCGACCATCGGATCTGTGAAGAAGTCAACAAGCTTTCGCAAGCAATCTGGCTTTGGCACGAAGTCGGCATCGAAAATCGCCAGCAGTTCACCCTTAGCAGTTTTAAGTCCCTGTTCCAGGGCGCCGGCTTTAAACCCAGTCCGGTCGGCGCGATACAGGTAATGAATGTCGAAACCCTGCTGCGCATACTTTGCGACGGTCGCCTGCGCCAGCTTCACGGTTTCATCCGTTGAATCATCGAGGACTTGTATCTCAAATTTGTCTCTGGGGTAGTCGATCTCCGTAACAGCCTTCACGAGTCGCTCAACAACGTACATCTCATTGAAGAGCGGAAGCTGCACGGTAATGACCGGCAGATCTTCTTCGGCAAATCTGCTCTTGGGCTCGGGAATAAACTTGCGGTAGCGCCAAAAGTCGATGACTTGCTTGACGCGGTAGCCACCGTAGACTGCCAGCACCGTAAGGATGGCGAAGTAAAGAATCAGGATGGTCCAATCAAAGCCATCGAGACGATAGAGCGGACTTATGTTGCCGGCCGTCTTCGTGATTGCGTCACAATAACCGGGGAAGTCGGCACAGAGATCATTGGTAAGGGATGGCGTGGTTGCTGACTGAAAAAAAGAAAACAACATTATGAATTGCTTGAGTAACTAGGACGCCTGGCTCTGCTGTTACTGCCTGACTCCGCAGCCCATTTGGGAGAAGATTCTAACCCAATAGGCCCTTTTATTAGAAACCGGGACTTGGACGTGGACGACGGTCCACCGTGGTGTCCCCACGCGGGCCGCCCGCGTGGGGTGGTCGGAAATCTCGTGGATCGTATATAGGACGTTAACCCAAAGACAATCGCGAGTTCGCAGCCCGCGAGGCAGGCGGCGATTGGATCTAGAGCCCGCGAAGCGTGGCGAAAGCATGAAGCCTGGGGCGTGAGCCCCAAGGACAATCGCATTTGAGTTCCAAGCCCGCGAGCGGGCGGCAGCGGCAACAAGAGAGACACCGTTGATGAAGATTAACGCACGAACCAGATTCTTGATCTGCTGTCGCCCACTCCGCGGGCTGGTTGACTCTTATTTGTTCGTTGACCTGGGGTTCCGCTGCGCTCCACCCCAGGCTTTATGCTGTCGCCCGCTCTCGCGGGCTGGTCGAATGGTTCAGCTTTGCGCAGTTCCCTTGGTTGTAACAACAAGCACATACACAGGAACTCTAGTAGAGCGCGCTAGATACGACGAAGAGGTGTGCTGTAATCGCTTGGTGAAGAAGTGATTTCTTCCGGTGTTGAGCGGGAGTAGACAGGGCTGTTTTCGCTCTGCTTTGCCGATCTGGGACCGAACATTCGCTGGTAGACACTCAACTGCACCAGGCCGGGCAGTATGAAAAAGACGGAGACAGCCCCGAGAAGTGCGCCCGTCAGAAGTCGCGAAAGGTGACTGTTTTCCCAGATTCCAAAGAAGCCCAAAGCAAAGTCGATCGCCAGCGGTACAGCGGCGATAAACAGCCACTTCCGTTCTGGAGTGTGAGTGCGTTTCAACGAAGTCATTACCGGATAGAAGGCCGCAGCAGCGGCAAAGCCAACATAGAGGCCTGTGCAACGAGCACACACCGCTAGCGGGTTACCGGCAACATAGAACGACCGCTCGGGAGTTTGATGGCAGACATGGCTGAACGCTTCGTAGACAGCGAACGAGAGCCACTGCAACCCGTTAGCCTGCGCGAGCGGCGCTCCGACGAGTAACCCAACGAAAAAAAGAGCGCCAACCACGACCAACGACCACATCATTAGTGGACGCCGATCAGTCACGCATTGCGGAACGTATTGATTGGGAGAGATCATATTGTCAATTGCCGATTGCCAATTGCCAATTTGCGGTTTCCGATCTTCGATTTCTGATGTAAACGACTCGGCACTGATTTCCCTCACGTGCCTTAAAATCGGCAAATTGGCAATCTAAAACCTAATGACCGTGTCCGGCCCACCCTCAATATGCAGCGTATCAACAAACCGAATGTGCCGCGACTCGGTTGTCATTACCACTGAGTGAGTTCGTTTCCCTGCCCCAAAAAATCTCACGCCCTTGAGCAACGCGCCGTCGGTCACGCCCGTGGCTGCGAAAATTATTTTCTTGCCCGGCGCCAGGTCATTGGTGTCATAAATCTTGTTCGGATCTTTGATTCCCATTGATTCTAGACGTTCGAGCACTAGCTCCTTCGCCGGCACCTTGCTCTTGTCAACACCCAACCGGTCGTGATCAAACACAAGTCTTGCCTGGATCTCTCCGTTCAGACACTTCATAGCGGCTGCGGTAATCACACCCTCTGGCGCCCCCCCAATGCCGATTAGGGCATGGATATTTGTTCCGGCGACAGCCGCGGAGATGCCCGCAGAAAGGTCGCCGTCTCCAATCAGACGTATGCGGGCCCCTGCTTCCCGGACATCGGCGATCAATTTCCTATGCCGCGAACGGTCAAGAACAATGACCGTCAAGTCTTCGACGTCGCGACCCAGCCGGCGGGCGATGTTCTTCAGATTATCTTTGACGGGAGCATCAAGATCGATGACTCCTCGTGAGGAAGGCCCAACTACAATCTTATCCATGTAAATGTCAGGCGCGTTAAGCAGCCCCCCGCGCTCGGCAGCCGCCAGCACGGCAATGGCGTTGTTGGCGCCTAGGGCGCAGAGGTTCGTGCCTTCAAGTGGATCGACAGCAATGTCCACTTCAGGACACGACTCCGCTAATTCTTCGCTTACGCCAAAACCACCGCCCACTTCTTCGCCGATGTAAAGCATAGGGGCTTCGTCGCGCTCGCCCTCACCGATAACGATACGCCCGCGCATCGGCACTGTGTCCATGACCTCGCGCATGGCCTCGACCGCGACGTGATCTGAATACTTCCGGTCGCCTTGGCCCATAGTGCGTGCTGAAGAAATCGCAGCCGCCTCGCATACTCGCAAGAAATCCAGAGACAGCTCGCGCTCTGTCTTTAGCTCGTGACCCATTTCATCTCTCCTGATTCCGGAATTGGCTGCGAAACAGTGAAGATTGCCGCCGTTCGCAGATGAAGAAGTGCGGCCTCATACTAACAGAGCGTTCCGGGAATTTGTAGCCTTGGTAGTTGATTGGTGCTGGTGCTCTTTGGCGCGAACAGCGGACACTCAGCAACATCAGAACCGTGGAGCGGGTAGCCGACCGGGTCCAAATAGCGCTACACAAAATCTTCGCTGCTCTCGGCCATGGCATCGACGGCAATGCACGTGTTGGGATAAACTCGTGGGCTCGACCACAGCCACACCATTGACGACCTGCTCTCGGAGATCAGACAGATGAAAACTTCCAAACCTCTCGTGCTCGACTTGAGTGAAGTGGGCGCAGGGGACGTCCAACTCGTCGGCGGCAAGTGCGCCAGCCTGGGCGAACTGTTTCGTGCACTGCTGCCGCGCGGTGTCCGCGCGGTCGATGGCTTTGCCACGACGAGCGAAGCTTACCGTCTGCTGCTGCTGACTAACGGTCTGGGTGAACAGTTGCGCGAATTGATGAGCGGACTCGATCACAACGACATCCGGGCCCTCAACGACGCGGGCCGCGAGGCACGCGCTCTTATGCTCGACACGCCTCTGCCCAAGGCGGTGCACGACGCCATCATCGACGCCTACCAGCGACTATGTGAGCGAGTGGGTAACTTGACAGAAGTCGCCGTGCGCTCGTCAGCCACTGCGGAAGATCTTCCTGATGCTTCCTTTGCGGGACAACAAGACACGCTCCTGAACGTGCGCGGCGAAGATCGGCTGATTGAGGCCTGCCACCGTTGTTTCGCGTCGCTTTGGACTGATCGAGCGATTTCCTATCGCGCCGCTCGCAACTTTGACCATTTCGAGGTAGCGCTGTCGATCGGTGTGCAGCCGATGGTGCGCTCTGACCAGGCTTGCTCAGGTGTGATGTTCACCCTGGATACGGAATCAGGTTTCCGTGATGTGGTGGTGATCAACGGAGCATGGGGTCTGGGCGAAGCAATTGTTCAGGGCATGGCCACACCTGACGAGTGGGTTGTCTTCAAACCAACCCTGCAAATCGGCGCTCGTCCGATCGTCAGCCGCCGACTTGGTGGCAAAGAAGTGAAGATGGTCTACGGACTCGACGGACGGGGAACGCGCACGCGCGAAGTGGTGGAGGCCCAACGTGGCCGATTCGTGCTGAAGGACTACGAGGTTTTGGAACTCGCCCGCTGGGCCTGCCTGATCGAGGAACACTATTCAACACTCGCCGGCCGCTCCATGCCCATGGACATTGAATGGGCCAAAGACGGATATACCGGTGAACTTTTTATTCTTCAGGCCCGGCCCGAAACGGTCCACGCAAGCAACCGCGAGAACTACATCGAAACATACAGACTTACCGGCGACCACAATGCGCCGCTCGTTTCCGGCATTGCGGTAGGCGAAAAGATCAGTCACGGTCGCGTTCACGTCTTGGCCGACCCCGATCACCTGGCGGAGTTCAAAGCAGGTGACGTGCTGGTAACTTCGATGACCGACCCAGCCTGGGAACCGATCATGAAAAGAGCCGCGGCAATTGTTACGGACCGCGGCGGTAGGACTTGTCACAGTGCCATTATCAGCCGGGAGCTGGGGCTTCCCTGCATTGTGGGCACTGGAAACGCTACTCAGGTTTTGCCGAGCGGCGTCGACGTGACTGTTTCATGTTCCGAAGGGGCACACGGAAATATCTATGAAGGTAGGGTTGAATTCGCCGTTGACCGGCGCGTCGTCGGCGACGAACAGAGGCCGCGCACACAGGTAATGATGAACGTCGGGGATCCGGATCACGCCTTTGCGGTGGCTTCGCTCCCGAATGACGGAGTGGGACTCGCGCGTCTGGAGTTCATTATCAACAATCACATCGGCATCCATCCCATGGCCCTGGTGCATTACCCGCATCTGCAGAGTCCTGAAGTGGTCCGCGAGATTGAGCGTCGCATCGGAGAAGAGGATCCGCGCGACTTTTTTGTGCGCCGCTTGGCGGAAGGTATTGGTCGTATCGCTGCGGCGTTTTATCCAAAGCCGGTGATAGTGCGAATGTCTGATTTCAAATCAAACGAATACGCCATGTTGATTGGTGGTCAGGAGTTTGAACCGATGGAAGAGAACCCGATGCTCGGCTTCCGCGGGGCGTCGCGATACTACGACGATCGTTACCGGGAAGGTTTCAAGCTGGAATGCCTGGCGCTCGAGCGGGTGCGCGATGAGATGGGCCTTGTGAACGTGAAGGCCATGATCCCCTTCTGCCGCACGGTGGCGGAAGCGGAACGGGTCGTCGGCCTGATGGCGGAGTTTGGACTAAAACAGGGCAAGCACGAACTCGAGATCTACGCGATGTGCGAACTGCCCGCCAACGTCATTTACGCCGATGAGTTCCTGCGCGTCTTCGACGGCTATTCGATTGGATCAAATGATCTGACGCAGTTAACGCTCGGTCTTGATCGCGATTCGGAAATGGTGGCGCATCTGTTCGACGAGCGCGATGGGGCAGTTGAACGAATGGTGCCCTTAGCAATCGAAGCAGCTCATCGAGCCGGTAAGAAGATTGGAATTTGCGGTCAGGCACCCTCAGACTATCCTGAGTTTGCCCGGTTCCTTGTGGAAAAAGGCATCTCATCAATCTCTCTAAATCCCGATACGGTTCTTCAAACTACTCACATAATACTTGAAGCCGAAGCGGAGCTTGCGGCCGGGGATGCCAGTAGAGAAAAAAGCATTCCGCCGATAGCACCACGTATCGAACGCCTGAGCCTGGCCACCTCATTCAGCGAGACGGTGACTGATTAGTCTGTGACAATCTCAGATTTGAGATCTCAGTTCTGGAATCTGAAATTCTTAAAACTCCCTTGCATCCAGGCCGTTTTAGGGCAACATGTCAATCTTGAGGCTCAACCTCCCAGGGTTGTGCTGTTGTTGGCTCGATTGAGGCCGGGGCAGCGCCGGAGAGAATTCATGGCCACACTCTTAATCGTCGACGACGATAACAACATCCGCGATACACTCCACGAGCTTTTCTCAAGCTCTTACGAGTGCCATGCAGCGGATCGAGCGGAGCAAGCGTTGGCCTATTTGGAGGTCGAGAACTACGACGTAGTCTTAACAGACATTTCAATGCCCGGTTTAGTAGAAGACACAGTTGTTCGCGCGATTGCCCGTCGTCAGGAGCTTCGCACCAAGCCCCAAGAGGAGAATAAAAACGGGGGATCACCCGCCGGCGAAGCCTTCAGGGCGGGTCGTGTTGTTGACGTAACCCAGGGGCGGCGCGCCAAGCGCTTGCCCCTGGCTACCCTCTTGCGCGCCTCCGGCCTGGTTGAGTTACCCGGTCTCGCCTCCACCGCTCCAGGTAGCCAGCTCGGAGCCCGCGGTCCCGCTCGTCGGTTCTGCAATTGGCCAAAGCATGCTGACCAAATTCCACCATGGGCTTTCTTGACTTAACGGGTCGAGTTGGCATAAAAACGGCCATCATTACAATATCCCAACCCGCTCTTAGACAGGAGGAGGCTTTTAATGGCAACGGCAGGTCAAATTCGACCCATAAACGAAGACAAGATGAATGAGTTTCTTGGAAAGGTTGTAGGAGATTTTGGGGCTGCTCTGAGCTCGTCACTCGTCTATATCGGGCAAAAGCTCGGGCTTTACAAAGGGTTGGCTGGCGATGGGCCGGTAACTCCTGCCGAGCTCGCCCAGAAAACTTCCACCAACGAACGCTATATTCGCGAGTGGCTAATCAACCAGGCAGCGGGTGGATATGTCGACTATGACGCTGCGAGCGGTCGCTATTCGCTTTCGCCAGAGCAGGCGGCGGCACTGACGGATGAAGCAAGTCCTTTTTTTGTGGGCGGCGGTTTCTATGTTGTTAAAGCCATGACGGCCGCAGTCTCGCGAATTGAGAATGCATTCAAGAACGGTGGCGGCGTGCTCTGGGGCGAACATGATCCCGACCTCTTTGTAGGCACGGAACGCTTTTTCCGACCGGGTTATGCAACGCATTTGGTCGCTTCGTGGATTCCCGCGCTCACGGGTGTTGAGGAAAAACTAAAGGCGGAGGGCAAGGTTGCAGACATCGGCTGCGGCCATGGTTCTTCGACGATTATCATGGCTCAGGCTTATCCGACATCAAAGTTCTGGGGTTTTGATAATCACAAAAAGTCGATTGATACCGCGCGTCAACGCGCGAAAGATGCCGGCGTTTCCGATCGCGTGACTTTCGAAGTCGCTAACGCCAGCGACTTTCCGGATCAACAATATGACATGATTGCCTTTTTCGATTGCCTGCACGACATGGGTGACCCGGTAAGCGCGTGCAGGCGGGCGTTTGCAACGCTCGCCGACGACGGTGTAGTTTTGATTGTGGAGCCAATGGCAGGCAATACCGTTGAGGAAAACTTCAACATCATCGGGCGCACTTTCACCGGCGCATCTACACTTTGCTGCACGGCAAATTCTATGGCCCTGAATGGCCCGGCACTGGGGGCGGTTGCCACTGAGGATGCTATTCGAGACACGGTCTTAGCTGCGGGCTTCACCAAATTCCGCCGCGCTACCGAGACACCGTTCAACCGAATCTTCGAAGCCAAGCGCTAAGTGCTGCGTATCGATAATTGTAGGGATGTCCCTCCGGGGGCACCCCGTGCTATCCGCAGATTACGCAGATTACACAGATTACACAGACTAAAAGAAACGGACTGCTACAAATTGTTTTTGACTTCGTCGTCTTACTGCCCAAGTGTTTCCGCGTAATCTGTGTAATCTGCGGATAGATGGGGAGTGCTGCCCCTACAACTCCTTCCAGTCAATCAACAGCTGCAACGCGAGCGTCTGGCGGACTCCAGGGCGGCAACCCCTTACGCGCAGACTTCTCACTCTTCAGACCCAGTGCCCAGTCGGCTTGCATTAGCGTGTGTATGTCGCGGGTTCCTTCGTAGATGATCGCGGCTTTGCAGTTGCGCAAGTAACGTTCGACAGGGTAGTCGTTGGAATAACCGTTGGCCCCATGAACCTCGATGGCCATGGAAGCCGCTTTTTCGCTCCTCACAGTCGCCTGCCACTTCGCCAGGCTGGTCGCTCGAGCGTTGGCTTGTCCCGTGTTCTTTAGATAGCCCGCCCGCAACCACAGCAAATGGGCCATCTGGTAGTCGGCCTCCATCTCTGCAATCTTCTGTTTGACCAGTTGGTGGTTTGCGATCTTCGTGCCGAAGGTTTCCCGTTGAAGGGCGTACGAGACCGAAGCATCTCGCGAAGCGCGAATGACGCCCGTCGCTCCGGCAGCAACAGTGTAGCGACCCTGCTCGAGGGCAAACATCGCGATCTTGAATCCCTCGCCCTCTTCACCAACCAGGTTTTCCTTCGGGACACGTA
>JAIVJP010000017.1:0-7230 GCA_020199975.1 Acidobacteriota bacterium | reverse complement strand
GAAGCAGGACATGCCACTGTGATCGCGTTGCCGCCGCTTCTCTTCGTCAGTCCAGCAGAAGAAGAGAAAGTTGTCGGCGACGTCAGCGAGACTGATCCACATTTTCTCGCCGTTAAGAACGTATTCGTCGCCGTCGCGCCGGGCAGTTGAGCGCGAGCCCACCACGTCCGAACCTGCGCCCGGTTCAGTTAAACCGTAAGTCGCCAACTTTTCACCTTTGGCTTGCGGAACGAGATACTTGCGCTTCTGATCCTCAGTGCCCCAGGAGTAAAGAGTCAGGGAATTGAGTCCCGTGTGCACCGACATGACTACGCGCATAAACGTGTCAACAGCTTCCAGCTCTTCGCAGATGAGACCGAGCGAGATGTAATCGAAGCCGGCGCCGCCGTACTCGTCGGGCACGCACACGCCGAGCAGATTTAGCTCGGCCATCTTTTTCAGCACCTCAGGATGAAATTCCTGCTTCTCGTCCCATTCTTTGATATAGGGTGCGACCTCTTTTTGGGCAAACTCGCGGACAGTCTGTTTTAGGGCCTTGTGGTCTTCGGTTAATTCGAATTCAACCATTAGATATTCTCTCTTGGGACTTGGGGTTAATAATTGATCGGCCATCTTACCGAGTCCAAAGTCCAATGTCCAAAAGTCCAACAGACTGCTAGCTATTGACGCCACCTTCCTTCAGACATTGGCTCCCGGTTTTGGACAAACCATATGTTTGCTTTGTTATACTTTCGAGCATGCTGAAAAAATCAAAGTCAAACAGCGTATCCGTCGGGCTCCTGCAGATGAGTTGCGATGAAAGGCCGGAACTGAATTTCAAGAAAGCGGTATCGCGCATCGGCGAAGCCGCGAAAAAAGGTGCGCAGATCGTCTGCCTGCAGGAGCTTTTCCGGTCCCAGTACTTCTGCCAGACTGAAGACACCGAGCTTTTTAAACTTGCGGAACCGATTCCCGGACCTTCGACAGAGGCTCTTGCCAAAGTTGCGCGGGGGAAGAAGATTGTCATTGTCGCATCGCTGTTTGAGAAACGAACCCCCGGCATCTATCACAACACTGCCGTCATTATCGATGTCGACGGCACGATTGCCGGCAAGTATCGCAAGATGCATATACCCGACGATCCGCTCTACTACGAGAAGTTTTATTTCACGCCCGGAGATCTAGGATTTCAAACTCATGACACAAGCTTCGGAAAAGTCGGCACCCTGGTGTGCTGGGACCAATGGTTTCCCGAGGCAGCGCGTTTAACAGCGCTTTCCGGCGCCGAGTTTCTCTTCTACCCCACAGCGATCGGCTGGCTACATGGTGAAAAGGACGAAATGAATCAGGCTCAGCATTCCGCCTGGGAGACTATCCAGCGCGCGCATGCAATTGCCAACGGGCTTTTCGTCGTAGTTGTAAATCGCGTCGGCCGTGAGGGTAATCTTACGTTCTGGGGCCAGTCGTTCGTCGCGGATCCGTTCGGCCGCATCATTGCGAAAGCATCCGCGGACAAAGAAGAGGTGCTGGTGGCCGAATGCGACCTCAACAAGATCGAGGAGACGCGGCAAAACTGGCCGTTCCTTCGCGATCGCCGCATCGACTCGTATGCTCCCCTATCCGCACGTTTTCTGGAACCCTCATCCACCAAGAGATGAAGAAGCCGACTCCCGCTGTACTCGGTTATCACATGCCGGCCGAGTGGGGCCGACACCAGGGGACTTGGCTCACATGGCCCAAAGATCCTCTTACCTGGCCCGATCGCGTGCCACTCGTAGAAGACATTTTTCTGCAAATGATGGCCGCGCTGGCGCCGCACGAAACGGTGAATCTGTTAATTGATAGTGCTGAGGCTGAGCGGGGAGTGCGCAGTCGTTGTAATTTTGCTGGAGCCGAGAACATTTGCATTAATCAAATACCTACAGTCGATTCATGGATACGCGACTACGGCCCAAATTTTCTGGTGAATACCAAAGGCGAGTTGGCTTACAACGATTGGATTTTCAACGCCTGGGGAAATAAGTACGAGGAGCTGAAGCAAGACGGCTCAATTCCCGCGCGACTGGAAAGCTTATTGACAGTGCCGCGATTTGAGCCGGGAATTGTGATGGAAGGCGGTTCGATTGAAGTTAACGGCGCGGGCATGGTGATGACCACTGAACAATGTCTGTTGAATCCGAATCGCAATCCGGATTTGAACCGAGGCGAAATCGAACAGTATTTGCGTGATTTCCTTGGAGTTCACAAAGTGCTCTGGCTCGGCGAAGGAATCGTCGGTGACGACACGGACGGTCACATCGATGACATTGCCCGCTTCGTGTCTGCCACAACCATTGTCTGTGCGCTGGAAGAAGATCCAGCCGACGCCAATTACCAGTTGCTACAACAGAATTTCGACCGATTGCAGTATGCCACCGACGCCAATGGGCGTGCTTTCGATATCGTCACCCTACCGATGCCGGGCGTTGTTGGCGCCTCAAGCGATACCTCATCGCACCAACTCGATCGTCTGCCGGCTAGTTATGCAAATTTCTACATCGCCAACAACGTAGTGCTAGTCCCCATCTTCGGGCATGGAAACGACGAACGTGCCCTGGAGATAATTCAAAGGTTGTTTCCCGACCGTCGTGCGGTGGGGATTAACTGCGAGCCACTCGTGTGGGGCATGGGGACAATCCACTGCGTGACACAACAACAGCCCTAAATCCTACCGTATAAAAAACTGGGAGCTTGACTTCTCTGTTGAACGGAATTTCCCGTTTTGGCGAACTCCAGCATCAATGCCGTTTGGTAAACAGGCTCTAGGAATCCACATCCCAAAAGGGTGTGAACTTCCATTGCGGCTCCTATGATCGCGAAAGTGTTTGGGTCATTCTCCGTGAGGTTCTTCATGAGGTTTTTCATGGTGAGGCCCTTCTTTTGAGGAATCTGGGTAATCTGTGGATAACATCTTATACGCTTCCCTCTTGGCGTCATCAAGGTTTCTGACACGACCATCCAATTGCATCTGATACACGGCCTGAGTGATCTCCCCAATTCTTGGGCCAGCAGGGAGATCCATTTCCAGCAGATGCCGGCCCATCAGCAGCGGCGCAGGGGCCTGCTGTTCAACCTCGAGTTCCTTTGCGCGCTGGATGAACCATTCCTGGGCAGCCGAGTCGTACCATTTCTCGCGCGGAACCCAGGGCGCGTTGCGTCCGAGCGAATCGGCTTTCGCAACCCGGTACAGCAGATCAAGTTCGCACCTGAGCGCCAGCCGTCGGAAAGCGCCATCACCCACCTCGTCACGTTTCTTGTAAAACTCACCCGGCTTCAGATGCTCCCGCACGAGGGCAATCACCTGCGCACGCACGTCGTAACCGGCGAGAGTATGAATATGGAGACGATCAAGGAAACTCTCTGTCGGGGCGACACCAGCCTCCTCGTGTCGGCGCGAGCGGTAGCGACCCTCCAGGAACTCCGTCGTAGCAGGTTTGCCAAAGTCATGGGCCAGTGCCGCGAGCATCACGGTGACCTGTTTTCCATATGGCAAATCTTCGATTGAATCGCGCGCTCTATCGACAACTAGCTTCGTGTGGACAAACACATCGCCCTCCGGATGCCACTCCGGATCCTGAGGCACGCCCTCCAGCGCCTTGATTTCCGGGAACAGCTGCTCAGTCACTCCGAGCGTGCGCAGCCATTCAATACCCTTGGAAGGGCGCCTGGCGCCCAGGAGTAGCTTCACCATCTCACCCCAGACACGCTCCTTAGGAAGATCCGAAAGATCCATCTTGCGACAGAGAGCGGTCGTCTCTGGCTCGATATCAAACTCGAACCGGGCGGCGAACTGCGCCGCTCGCAATACACGCAAGCTGTCTTCGATGAATGTTTCGGGTGAAACTGCGCTCAGAATTCTTTGCTTGATATGTTCCTGTCCGTTGAAAGGGTCGATTAACTCTCCCGTCAGCGGATCCTGAAGAATTGCGTTAATGGTGAAATCGCGCCGGCTCGTCGCCTCTTCAACCGTCATTGCCGGGTCACCTTCGATGATGAACGCGCGATGTCCGCGACCGGACTTGCGCTCACAGCGCGGTACCGAGACGTCCAGATCAGGACCCAGTTTGTAGACAGTGAAAGCTTCGCCGGCAACGTTAACGCTGCCGAAGCGATCTAGCATTTCACGCAGTCTCGCTGGCTCGATACCATAGACTTCGAGGTCCCAGTCCTTTGGTGACGCGCCCATCAGCATGTCGCGCACACAACCGCCGACCAGCAGCGCCCGGCCGCCTGCCGCGTGAATGCTGGTCGCAAGTTTGAGTACTTTGTCGGGAATCTCGGACATCGAGTCCAATGTCCAACGTCCAATGTCCAATGTCAACTGCGCATCTCTGAGACGGAGGTTGGACTATTCTTGAGGTTCATCAGGGACTGTGATTTGCATCCCACGAGTGGAAGGAATGCAGCTTAGCACCTGGGCTCGGTCGATCCTGGTCATCTCGGTTCCGGCCGCATGCCAGAGTTTCACCCAGAAGGTTTTGGTATCCCCGTGAATTGCGAACGTGGATCCGTCGTTCATTACCGCGACAGGCTCGGCCGTAGTGCCGGCGCGCAACTCTTCGAGCAGTTCGGGAATGAAAGGTCTAAACTGATCAAACTGCACGAGCAGGGCGCGCTCATCAACCTCGGCGGGCGGTAACTCAACCGGATCGCCAGATTCCAATAGCAACCGAGTTTCTGTTTGTAGGTTACGCTTTTTTACAATCGGCATAACGAAATCAGGCCAATGTCCAAAGTCCAAGGTCCGAGGCCAAAGTCAAAAACCCAAACACAGACGTTGGACTTTGGTTGGACTAATCTTTGAGTCTCTTCGACAAGTGCTCTTGCAAATCTGACACTTTAACCCGTTCCTGCTCCCACGTGTCTCGGTCCCGCACGGTGACTGCTTCATCCTCGAGAGACTGGTGATCGACGGTTACACAGAACGGTGTGCCGATCTCATCCTGTCGCGCATACAGCTTCCCGATGCCGCCGGTATCGTCGTAGACCGCGCGCAACGCCGGCTGTAGAGAGCGCTTGATTGTTTCTTTGAGTGCGTACGCAGATCGAAATCAGTGCGGTTGGCGATACCCATCAGCTCGTCCCACTGCCGGTCCTCTTCTTCGCGTTCGGGGAAAAAACGGTACTGAATATCAACCGTGCGTTTGGCGTAGTGTGCCAGTTCTTGTTTTGGTTGTTCGTAGAGGCGCATATTGCTCGCCGAGATGCCCAGACTCGTAAACCAATTGAAGCAGCTATCGATCCATTCCTGATGCAATTGCTCGTCTTCTCCGGGCCGAACAAAATACTCCATTTCCATTTGCTCAAACTCTCGCGTACGAAAGATGAAGTTGCCGGGCGTCACTTCGTTTCGAAATGACTTGCCAATCTGCGCAACGCCGAAAGGAAGTTTGCGACGACTAGTCGTTAAGACGTTAGCAAAATTTATGAAGATGCCCTGCGCAGTTTCTGGTCTGAGATACACGAGAGACGAAGGATCGTCCTCGGCTGCCGCGCCCACATGTGTGCGAAACATCAGGTTGAACGGTCGCGGTTCGGTGAGATTCTTTGCTCCACAGTTGGGGCAGCCGACGCGTCGTTCCCGGATCGCTTTCGCTACAGCATCACCCGCGAGCTGTCCGCGGAGTTCCTCATCGCTGGGCAGATATCCCAGCTTATCGGCGCGCAACCGGCTATTGCAGTCCCGACAATCCACCAGTGGATCGCTAAACGTGTCTTCGTGTCCTGAGTACTTCCACACAAGGCGATTGAGTATGATGGACGAGTCTAAGCCTTCCATATCGTCGCGTTCATAAACCATCCATCGCCACCAGGCTTGCTTGACGTTGTTGCAAAGTTCCACGCCCAACGGACCATAGTCCCAGGCGCTGCCGAGTCCGCCGTAGATCTCAGACGAAGGAAAAACAAAGCCTCGCCGTTTGGCGAGCGAGACGATGGTTTCAATATTCGGTGCACTCATAAGTTAGCGAATGGTAAATACTAAATGGTAAATGTCTGCTCGTACCCGGCTGACCGTGAACTATTCACAGCGATGCCGTTGGTGTAAAACAAGAGAGGAGCGCGGTGGCGCTCCCCCCTTTCAAGAACCGACGAGGCCGGACAATCAAATTTGTCTCATTTACTCGGCGTCTGAACGTTGACATCAATCTTCTGCGTGCCGCCCCCGCCAAACAGCCGGCCTCTGTAAACAAAAAGCAGCACCAGAACGAGGATTACGAAGATCGCCACCACCGCGACAACGCCCGTACTTCCGCCGCCGCCACCATTCTCAGCCATGAAGGATTCCTCCTCTTAAGGGAAACTAGTGTTAGGGGGTTTTCGGGAAAAATTCCGAGCTGATAGTTACCACAGGGTTTCGGTACCGTCAACGTGAGCAAAAGCAAAAGGAGACAAGAGGGGCAATTTCTCCTGTCTCCCATTAACTGCAGCCCGTGACTGAAACTGCCGGCTTAATAGCGCGGGCGTTTTCGAGTAGGCGTTCCGCGGGGCGGCCGAACGTCGCCCGCCTGGACTGTAGGCCGGGGCTGCGGAGGTGTAGCGCCGCTTGGCACGATCCACAGCTCAACACAATCCTCTTCACGGAAACCGCCATTGAGAACGATGATTCGGGCCGGGGCGATGCCTCGTTTACTCACAAGATAATCTCGTGCCCGAGCACCAAGTCGATCGGCCTGGCCGACACGGCTGGTGCGGCCACCGTAAGCGAAGATGTAAGTAGTGGTCGACTGATCGTTCTGAAGCTCAACCGCAAGGTTGTCAAGACGAGCCTTTTGGTCGTCGAACGAGCAATTGCAACAAACGTCAAACTCCCGGGGGGGATGATCGCGCGGAGGCAAAGCTGGAATCATGGTTGAAGCCTGCGCTGTTTGCCGACACAGTGGATCGCCCGAGCCATCATCGACTACTAGCGTGGCCGTAATTCGTTGTCCGGCCAATCCAGTTGAATCAACCGAAATCGTAGGAGTTCCCGCGCCACTAACAACTTTGGCATTCGCCGGACTTACGGTCCAGGTGTAGTTAAGAGCTGAAGACCCTTTGTACGTGGTATCTGCCGTGTAGGCTATTATCTCGCCGTCACTGACCGAAGAAGGTGCGGAGAGGTTTACCGGGAAGGGGCAAGGGGAGGTCGCTGGAACTGGCTGACCTGGTCTGTAATTGAGCGCGACACACTTAATGCGTCCGGCCTCAAGAATAATCTCACGGGTCCAACGC
>JAIVJP010000254.1 GCA_020199975.1 Acidobacteriota bacterium | reverse complement strand
GGCGCGCTCCGCGCTTGCCCCTGGCTATGTTCTAACGCGCCTCCGGCGCTAGTTGACTTCGTACGCTAGTTGGTCTTTTACTCTTTCCTTCACCGGCGCCTCCGGCTTGGATCCAAGGGCATCTATTAGACGTGTAGTATTGATAAGAAAAGCTAACTCGGCTTCTAATTCGTGGGAGTCTTTGGTGTCGAAGTGGCGCCCAGGGCACGATCGATGGCCGCACGCAGATCCTCAGCGCTAAGAGTTTTCAGAATGACGCCGTTAACGAAAATTGTAGGCGTGCTATCGATCCCATACATCTCACCATCTGCAATATCGCGTCGCACCTCCGCGGCGAAGGCCCCACCGTCTAACGCGGCATCGAAACCCGCGCGGTCCAATCCGAGTTCGGATGCATATTTTTTCAGCGAAGGAACGTCCAGAGCGTCCTGCCGTTTGAAGAGTAGTGTGGCATATTCAAAGAACCTGCCCTGCGCATGCGCCGCATTTGCCGCTTCGGCAGCTTTGCGCGCGTTAACATGCATTGCCAGCGGAAAATCGCGAACTACGAACCTCACCTTGTGGCCGTAGGATTTCAGAACCTCTTCCAGCACCGGATGCATCGCTGCGCAGGAAGGGCATTGGAAGTCGGTAAACTCGACTATGGTAACCGGTGCGGTTGCCACGCCGCGACTTGGATCATCGTCGGTGCTGATCGCCTGAGTCGACGGCTGCGGTTCAGAAATCAGCAAGCGTACCTGGGCTCCCTGGCGAAGTTTCTCAGACATCGTACGCTCTAACTGTTGCCGGCTCTGCTCCTGCAAGTACTTCGCAAGCTGGTTACGAACCGAGTTTAGATCTCCACCAAGTCGGGTTTTGTTTTCAGCATAGAACTTCGCGACTTCAGCTTCGGTAGGCGGGTGCGACTTCTCGCTGATCTCAGTGCGCACGATCTCCTCGGGTGGAACCTGCCGGCGGTTGGCCTCCGCAATCAACAGCAGATCGTTTATAGTTCTCTCCAGAGCCTCACTCTGAATTTCATAAACACGAAGCCGCAACTTGTAGATTGCCGGCTTGAGTCTCTCGATGACGACGCCGGCTGTAATCGGCTTACCACTGACCGTAGCCAGTACAACGGCTGGCTTAAGGCTAGGCGAGTTGATTTCCACGCCCATTATGACCGGATTGGCAGTACGGAGTCGGCGCACAAACTCTTCTGAGACTTTTGCCTCCTGCGTGGCCCGCAACAAAGTGATCACCTGTGGGCGAAGGCTGGCCTCGTCAGTTTCTTCCATCTGATCACGGTTATCGTCAATGAACTTCTTGATCTCGGCTTCCGTAGGGTTGGGTACACGCTTGCTGACCTCCAGGTTGTACAACTGCTGCGATGTGACCTTACGTTTCTTAGCTTCGATTTCGAGCAACTCCGTGTTGATCTGAAGGTCCAGTACGCGCCGTTTCGTAGCGGCGATTCTTTCCTCGAGACTCTCAACTTCTTCTCTCACCCTTGGATCGATGTCTGCCGTCGTAATAATCTGTCCGTTAACAATTGCGAGCGGTACGGGTGCCCTAGACTCTCGGGGAGGTAAGAGCCGGTTTACCGGTTCCGGGCTGGGCTGTGGCGCCACAGCCTTAGCGGGCGGCCGAGTGGTCGTTTTTCGGCGTGGAACCTGCCCCCCGATACCCGCGGAGATAAAGAGTGCCACACCGGTGACAAAGAAGTATTTTGAAACGCTCATGAAGACGCTGTATTCGCTGTGGCGG
>JAIVJP010000535.1 GCA_020199975.1 Acidobacteriota bacterium | reverse complement strand
GACTACCGCATTCTCGAGCCCCAGAAGAAAATACGTTACATCTTCATCAACCAGGAAAAAGCCGGCGCGAAACTCCAGGTTACTGACAAGGAACTGCGCGAGGAATTTGAACGGCTGCCGGCGGAGAACAAGCAGGCAGGAGTCAAGGTCCAGCAGATTCTTCTAAAAGTTGCGCGCAAGGATCTGGATCAGCAGGTCGAAGAAAAAGCCAAAGACCTAATCAAGAAAGCGAGGGGAACGGCAGGTCAGTCAACTAAAGAGACGTTCGCCGAGTTGGCTCGGGGTAACTCCGAAGATCCGGTAACAGCAAAAAACGGCGGCTTCCTGGGCCGGCTCGTCAAGAAGAATCCGAATAAACCCGACGGTCTCTATGATCGCGCCGTTGATATGGAGCCGGGCGACATCTCGGACATCCCCGTCAAATATGCTGGCAACTGGTACATCTTACGTCGAGACGACTCCGTGCAGCAGACCTTCGAAGAAGCCAAGCCAACTCTGTTGGTTTCGTCGCGTAACCGTCGAGCCTATGCAGTAGCTGCAAAGCTTGCTGAGCGGGCTCAGGCCCGTTTGAAGGAGACCAAAGATCCGAAGAAGGTAGCGCAGGAATTGGCCGCTGAAGCCAACATGAGTCCCGCAGAGATGGTCAGAGAGACTCCTTATATCAAGCCGGGAGACGACGTTCCGGAAATCGGAAGCAACCAACAGTTTGAGGCAGCGCTTGCGCCCTTGAATAATCCCAACGACGTCGGCGAACGCACAGGCGTGAAGGGCGGCTTCGCAATTCCGATGTTCGTTGAGAAGAAAGAGCCGCGGATTCCGGAGTTCGAGGAGATCAAGGACCGGCTAACTCAGACGCTGAAGCACCAAAAGGCGAAAGAGCAGTTGGATGGAACAAAAGGCGAATGAGGTGCTCTCAGCAGTGAAAACTGTCGCGGATATCAAAGCAGCGGGTGAGAAGGCTGGCTTCGAAGTGGGAACTGAAGAGGACTGGAAGATTGGCAGCGCGGTCGGCAAGGCCGGAACCAGTCCGGCGCTGGACGAAGTAGCCTACGCATTGAAGGTTGGGGAGATAACTAAGCCTCCGATCAAAGTGGGAGACAATTGGGTGATCCTCGGGTCCACCAACCGCGTCGACGCTGACCTGGCAGCTTTTGCTTCACGGCGACCGCAGATGACCCAGACGCTGCTAACTGAGCGCCAGACCCAACTCTGGGACGACTACGTCACTAAGGTCCAGGGGGAGATGAAACGCGCGGGCAAGATAAAAATCTACACGGACGTGCTGGCCGCTCTGGAAGAGGACGAACCGGCTGCCGCGGCACCTCAGTCGCAGTTTCCATTTCCCGTAAAGTAACCGGGTTAGCCGTCTGTGGTGATGGCTGTGAGCATCACTGCTGACAATATCAGACTCTAAGCCAGCTTGATCACAATCCGCCCACCAAAGGAGCAACATCTGACTGAGCAACCGCGGTGCGGATCTTAATTTCGTTGCCTTGAGTGGTGATCTTTAGATTTCCCAACGCGCTCCTGGCCAGAATCCCTCTGATCCCGGACAGCCGGTTTGTGAATAAAGCTCCAAACTGTTTCAAGCCTTCCACGGTGTCCCCTAGGCTGCGTGCTGAACCGGCATCGACGGTGCGCGCAGCAACCAGCAACTCCAAATCCTTGTCAGTCATACCGAGTGATCCGTAAGCCTGTCGCACAGCGGCCAGATCCCTCGCGATTGCTTCGTTACCGATGCGAAGATTCTGAAGCAGCTCGGCGGAAACGTTTCCCCCGAAGCCTACGATAGCATTTGGATCCTGCGTAGCCAGGGCTATCAACTCGGCGTTGGCGAACCTCGTTCCCTTGCTGGCAGCGACAGTGTTGCGAACGCGATCCGCATCGCCCAGCGCCAACGTGTTCGCATCGAGCGGAGTAACCGCGAGTTCATTGATCTTCAAGTCCAGCAAGCCCAGAAGTTTCACCCGATGGTCCAGAGTAAAGATGTAAATGGTCTTGCCGAGATATTTTTCTTCGCGGTACTTGCCGTTGGCCGCCACCTTTCCAGCGGCAACGATGGCGCCGGTATTGAAGGCTCCACGGGCCACCGCCACGGTGTCGATCTTGGTAATACCCACCGAGGGATAGCTATAACGAAAGCCCAGGGCAAGTTCATCGAAAGAACGCAGGTCGAGACTCGTGCGAGTCTTAAATTGTTCGATCTGAGAATTAACCTCTGCCAGCTTGGCTGACTTACCCGCCAAGAGTTTGGGCAGAGCTTCCGAGAGCACCCGTTTAACGTTGACGTGAGCCACCGCGTCCGAAGTCGGAAGCTTGGCCAAAAGACTCTGGCGCGACGTTGCCGCATCTCCACGTCTAACTTGCGCGATACCTGCACTGGACAATCCCGCGAGCACTAAGCTTGCGACTAACACGCTGCTGAAAATTCTAGTTTTCACTTTTAAGGGCCTTTCTTTAAGCCGGTAGTGCCTCACTTTAAGCTACGGTACATCATCCCGGAGGGATGAGAAAACGCCACACCGCCCGGTGTGCGCCTTTCCGATGCCTTGAGCATAGGAGGAGGTTGGCTTATTTCTTCTCTTGTTTGGGAGCGCCCCTTTTCCCTCCTTTCGTATCAGGTCAAGCTTTTCGGTCAAAG